>NZ_JADEWT010000062.1 GCF_015207505.1 Tychonema sp. LEGE 06208 | reverse complement strand
GGCTGCGGGTGGGCGATATTCTGTCGCGGATTTTCGACAAACCTCTGGCGATTTTAGCAGCCTCGTCCTACGGTGGGGCGGAGGGAAAAGTCCGGCGGGCGATCGAGTTTGCGGCTAATTTGACAATGGTGGGCGATAATTTGGGCAGCCGCATCCTGTTAGTTGACGATTTGGTGGATTCGGGAATTAGTTTAGATCGAGGTATCCTTTGGCTGCAAAACCGCTACGGCGAAGATATTCAGGAAATTCGGACTGCTGTACTTTGGTACAAGGCTTGTTCTGTGGCGAAGCCGGATTATTATGTAGATTATTTGGCTGACAATCCTTGGATTCATCAACCTTTTGAAATGTACGAAAAGATGAGTGCGGCTGATTTTGCGGCAAAAGTTGGGAGTTAGGCTGTCATATCAATTCCGGTTGCACTCAAACATGACTGTTGACTGTTGACGGGCGGCTCTAAAAACTGAATGGTTGACTGTTGACGGGCGGCTCGATTTTATTATTCCGATGCAACCGGAAACGATATCAAAGGCTAAAATCCGGTCAAAACTTCCTATGGTTTTGCCGATGTTTTGCACTTTTTGGCATAGTCAGTCAGGGGTGGAAACCCCTGTATCACAGCTAAACTCCTCTCAATCAAAACTGAATATTTATTAAGGTTTGGCAGTGTGTTTCAACTGAGATATTGCACCATTATCAATAAGCCTTTTATGGGCGGGCTAGGAGCAACTGCCCACAATAAAATTCACTCTTTGTGAAACGGGCAAGATGGCTGTTCTTGAAAATGGTGCAATATCTCAACTTCAACCTACTTTAGCTACGAGACGGGGAATAAATTCCCGGCAGAGTTGTGGGTAATTGCAAGCGGCCCGATACAATTAGCGAAATGAAAGAATCCGATCGCCCAATTCGACGCTTCCAGCCAAAACTTCCAGCCGCGCCCACTGATCCGCTGCCAAAATATTCTCTAAACCAGGACTTTCACAGTTATCAGCTTGGTGTTTGTCGCACACCTGCTCAATCAACTTCGGAATATCCAAAAATGTAATCTTTTCGTCCAAAAATAGCGCTACCGCCTGTTCGTTAGCCGCATTCAGCACCGCAGGCATGGAGCCGCCCGCACGTCCCGCTGCATAGGCTAACTGCATACAAGGATACTTTTTGTGGTCGGGTTCTCGGAAAGTTAAATCCCCGGATTTTACCAAATCCAGCCGCGGCCAATCTGTAGGAATTCGCTCCGGCCAAGACAAAGCGTAAAGCAGCGGCAACCGCATATCCGGCCAGCCTAATTGCGCCAAAACCGACGTATCTTGCAGTTCAATTAACGAGTGAATTATGCTCTGGGGATGGATGACAATATCAATGTCGTCATAATCCATGCCGAACAAGTAATGAGCTTCAATTACTTCTAATCCTTTGTTCATCAAAGTAGCAGAATCAATGGTGATTTTCTGCCCCATCGACCAATTCGGATGTTTCAAGGCATCGGCGACTGTTACTTCTGCTAAGAAGTCGATCGGCAAATCTCGAAAAGAACCGCCGGAAGCTGTAAGAATAATGCGGCGCAACCCTCCCGCAGGTAAGCCTTGCAAGCACTGAAAAATTGCCGAATGTTCCGAATCAGCCGGCAATACTTTAACACCATATTTTTCGATTAAGGGGTTGACAACGGGGCCGCCGGCGATTAAGGTTTCTTTATTTGCTAAGGCGATATCTTTGCCTGCTTCTATAGCCGCAATTGTTGGCAGCAAACCCGCACAGCCAACTATGCCGGTGACTACGGCTTCAGCGTCGCCGTATTTGGCAACTTCGACAACGCCTGACTCCCCAGCAAGTAAAATAGGTTGAGGGTCGATATCTGCGATCGCCTCCTGCAATTCCTGTAATTTATCTTCGTCACAAATCGCGACAATTTCTGGTTTAAACTGGCGAATTTGCTGCGCCAGCAACTTGACATTTCGTCCTGCTGTTAACCCGACAATCCGAAATTGTTCGGGGTATTGAGCTACAATATCCAGAGTCTGAGTGCCGATGGAGCCTGTGGAGCCGAGAAGAGTTATTGCTTTCACAATTTTTTAAGGTTTTGTGGATTATTCTAATATTACGATTGCGGGAACTAAAATTAGCGGTTAACTATTGCGTGGCAAGCACATTCGATGACATTATATTTTGACCGATCAGCTAGTGCCAGATTTCATGGAGAATAGGGAAAATTTTGTTGATGACAGTGAGGACATCAGTGTCTCGATCGCCGAAAATATAGAAGAAGGTCGATCGCAGCTACCGTCGAGTTTGGTTTGGGCGATCGCCACCGCTGCGGCAATTTTCTTTTTTTGTAGCAGTTTGCGGCACGCTTTATTCCAATCAACAGCTTTCGATTTAGGAATTTTTGACCAAGCAATTTACTCCATCTCCCAAAACCAAACACCTTTTTCTTCTTTAATGGAAATGCACATTTTGGGAGATCACGCAGCGGTAATCTATTATCCCCTAGCTTTGCTCTACAAAATTTACCCAGACGTGCATTGGCTGCTGTTGGTACAAGCAGTTGCTTTATCCTTGGGAGCTTTGCCTAGCTGGAGTTTAGCGCGTTTAGGCGGTTTAAATCAAGAACAATCTAGGGCGATCGCAATTATTTATTTGCTCTACCCAGTCGTATTTAACATCAATTTATTTGATTTTCACCCGGAAGTAATCGCTTTACCTGCAATTTTAGCAGCAATTTTGGCAGCGCGTTTAAATAAAATCCTGTGGTTTTGTACCACAATTTTGTTAGTTTTGAGCTGCAAAGCAGTTTTGTCCCTAACCGTTGCTGCTATGGGATTGTGGCTGTTTTTTTGCGAAAGAAAGCAGCGGTTGGGGGCGATCGCACTTTTGCTAGGCGTAGCATGGTTTTTGATTGCTTCCCAGAAAATTATCCCCTACTTTAGCGGTAGTGAAGTCGCCGGAGTCGGGCGCTACAGCTATTTAGGCAAATCCGTAATAGAAATAATCATCAACCTTTTATTAAAACCACAATTAATCTTAGGAAGAATCCTTTCCATCGATACAATAAAATACTTATTCATCCTGATATTACCCGTGATTTGGCTGCTACTGCCATTTCCCCGCCCAAACAACCTCAAATATTTAACAGCCCTAATTCCTGCCATCCCTACCCTAATTATCAATATCCTCTCTGAATTGTCATTTCAACGCAGCTTAGCCTATCAATATTCATTGCCGATACTTCCATTTTTAATAATAGCAGTCATCGCCAAAGAATCCAGCCGCAAAAACACCCAAGTGAAAACCGAATCGCAAATATTTTCGCCCTCCAAAACCGCGAATTTACCATTTATAAAAATACCAATGCCGCAACTGTGGCTGGGCATTCAATTGCCGAAACAAATGATAATTTGGTCATTAATAATATTCTTAATTTTCGGAGAATATAAAGATTTTTTTCTGTATTTGAATAGACTAGATACCTGGCAAGCCACGCGGGAAGCAGTCGCACAAGTTCAACCCCAAAGCAGTATTTTAACAGATAACAGACTTGCCCCTCACTTCGCGCACCGCCCCATCGTAAAATTGCTTTCACAAATTTCACCCCAAACAAACTTAGCTGAATTTGAATACATATTATTCAACCTGCGCCATCCCTGGCCCGACACTGAAAAAATTGGAAATACCTTAGCCAATCAACTAAAAAATGCTCCTAATTTTAAATTAACTTATCAAAAAAACGACGTTATACTATTTAAACGCATCCCAGGTTAACCCAACAGAATGCTAACTTTAAAATCCGCAAAATTCCATCCAGTATTTTTAATGATTGTCGTGACAGCCATAATCTTATTTATCGCCAGTAGCGTGCGGCACGCATTATTTCATTCAACTGCATTCGACTTAGCAATTTTTGACCAAGCAATTTACTTAATCTCTCAAAATCAAACGCCATTTTCTTCATTAATGGCCATCAATATTTTAGGCGATCACGTGGCGTTTATTTTCTATCCGCTAGCTTTACTTTATAAAATATATCCCGATGTTCACTGGCTGTTATTCGTACAAGCCGTTTCCTTAGCTTTAGGTGCTTGGCCTTGCTGGAGTTTAGCACGTCAAGCGGGATTAAACGAATCAAAGGCGATCGCCATTGCAGCAGTTTACCTGCTTTATCCCGCAGTATTTAACGTCAATCTGTTTGACTTCCACCCCGAAGTAATTGCTGTACCCGCAATCTTAGCAGCAATCTTAGCAGCCAGACTCGATAAAATCCTGTGGTTTTGTGCCGCCACAGTATTAATTTTAAGCTGCAAAGCCGTCCTATCTTTAACCGTCGTGATGATGGGTCTTTGGCTGTTTTTCTTTGAAAAAAAGAGCAGGTGCGGAATCATCGCTATATTTCTCGGCGCGGCTTGGTTTTTGATAGCAACTCAAGCAATAGTACCGTATTTTAATCAAGGAAAACAGCACGCAGGTGTGGGGCGATATCACTATTTAGGAAACTCGGTTTTTGAAATAGTTGTTAATTTAGCGCTTAAACCTAGCTTAGTAGCCAATCGCCTGATTTCAGTAGAGACTTTGGGATATTTGATTTTGTTATTTTTGCCCGCAATCTGGTGGATTTCTCCTCGGCATCTTTCGCCCTTAATTGGTGCTTCGCCGATGCTATTGATGAATATTCTTTCCGATATTGACGCGCAGAGAGATTTGATTCACCAATATGTTGTGCCGATATTTCCATTTTTATTAATTGCTATAATTGATACGCTAGCAGATAGACAAAAAAGAGGAAGTAATTTCTGGAAAAATGTAATTAATTATCTGTGGAATCATCACAACTGGATGCCGCAAATCTGGACAAAAGTATCGCAGCGTATTTCGATTAAATCTGTTAAACGTATCTGGAAGCACCGGATTTGGGTTCGCCGAAGCGGGAAAAGTGGCAAATTGCTATTTACTAACTCTTTGCTGTCAAAATTATTAATTTTGTGGTCGCTGTTAACTTTTTTAGCCTTGGCTAAGTACGGCTATTTTGGAACAATTTATTTAGAGTCTCTCGATACTTGGCAAGCTACGCGACAGGCAATTAACAAAGTGGAAACAAAAGGCAATGTGTTAACAGATAATTCCCTAGCAACTCATCTCGCTCACCGAAAAACAATTAAATTGCTGCATCAAGTTGCCAACGGACAAAGTTTGAATGAATTTGACTATGTACTGCTAAATTTGCGCCATCCTTGGCCGGATACTGCCGATACTGCTGCGAGTGTCGCGGCTCAACTTAAAAATTCTCCTGAATTTAAGATTAGCTATCAGCAAGACGATGTATTTTTGTTTCAAAAAATCAGCAATTAGTAAACTTATTGCAATAATTATTCATCGCTCAAAACCAACCGCAGATTTAAGGCAGAGAAACAGAGAGAAACGCAGATAATTTTAAGATAATTTTGGAATGAATACAATATGAGCAATTTTAAGCATCTAAAATACGAGCCTGTAATTTGGTCGATCGCCCTTTTTGTGGTAATATTTTTACTGTGCAGCAGTGTACGCCACGCCCTGTTTCAATCCAACGCCTTTGAACTAGGAATTTACGACCAAGTAGCGTATCTAATCAGTCAGGGACAAACGCCGTTTTCCTCATTTCTCGAAATTCACCACATGGGAAATCACGCCGCTTTGGTGATGTATCCCGTGGCTTTGCTTTACAAAATATATCCCGACGTTCATTGGCTGTTGCTAGTCCAAGCAGTTGCTCTAGCATTGGGTGCTTTGCCAGTTTGGAGTTTGGCCATTCAAGCCGGATTAAATAATAGCATATCTCGGGCGATCGCCAGTATTTACCTTCTCTATCCATTAGTCTTCAATGTCAACCTCTTTGACTTCCACCCAGAAGTAATTGCCCTACCCGCACTGCTAGCAGCAATCCTAGCCGCCAGACTCAATAAAACCCTGTGGTTTTGTGCTGCTATCGTCTTAGTTTTGAGCTGCAAAGCCGTGTTATCTTTAACTGTAGCTGCGATGGGACTGTGGCTGTTGTGTTTCGACAAAAAACGCAATTGCGGACTCATAGCTCTGTTTCTCGGCGCGGCTTGGTTCCTGGTAGTTACTCAAGCCGTAATACCGTATTTCAATCTGGGAAGAGAACACGCAGGAATCGGGCGATATCAATATTTAGGACATTCAGTTTTAGAAATTGCTGTTAATTTAATATTGAAACCAAATCTAGTTTTAGGACGTTTATTTTCTTTAGATACAGTTGAATATTTAACGTTATTAACCTTGCCTGTAATTTGGTGGCTTTCCCTGCGTCACCTGACACCTTTAATTAGCGCTTTACCGATGTTAGCGATGAATATTCTTTCGGATATTCCTGCCCAGCGAGATTTGATTCATCAATATTCTATTCCGATATTGCCATTTTTGTTAGTTGCCGTAATTTCCAGTTTAGCCGATAGAAATCAGTCTAAAGGAAAGATAATATTTGATAGATTGCCAATTCCTAATTATCCATTGCCAAAAATCATTATAATTTGGTCATTAATCGCTTTTTTAGCTTTAGCAAAATACGGATATTTTGGGACTATTTATTTAGATTACCTCGACACTTTGCCAGCTACCAAAGAAGCCATCGCTCTCGTCAACACAAAAGGCAGTGTTTTAACAACTTCTCGCGTTGCTCCCCACTTAACGCACCGCCCCGTGGTAAAGTTAACTGAGGCTAAGACACCTCCTGCAAATCTCGCAGAATTTGATTATGTCTTGCTGAATCTGAGGTATCCCGGCTGGATGAGCGATCGAGCTTTTGTACAAAACCTAGTAACTAAACTCGCCAACAATCCCCAATTTCAACTAAAATATCAGCGAGATGATATATATCTATTTACTAAGAGTCAGTAGTCAGCGGTCAGTAGTCAGTAGTCATTAGTCATTAGTCAGTTGGTAGGGGCTGTGGATGTTGCGTGCCCGCCCTCTTAGTTAACAGTTGGCAGTTAACAGTCAACAGCTAACAATTCCCCATGACTACTAACTAATAACTAATGACTCCTAACTAATGACTAATGACTAATGACTACTGACTCCTAACTAATGACTACTGACTACTGACTACTGACTAATTATTTTAATCCTCAACTTTCAAAGCCCTTCTTGCCAACTTCACATAAGTTTTCACAGTTTCATAGGGCATTTCCAAATCAGCAGCAATATCAAACAAAGATTCCCCCAATTCCCGGCGCGCCAAAATCGTCGCCCAAGTTTCCGCAATCTCAGCAGCCCGACGGCCACCTTTACGCTTTCTGATCTCCATAAACTTCTCTGTTAATTCATCTATTCGCGCCGCCAAAACACTTTGTATCGACACTTCTGTCACCGATTCTGTCAGCCATTGCGTCCGCGTTTGTCCCAAACCAAAAGTTGTTTTGTGCCCCGTGCCGCAGTAGGGTGCTAACCGCCCCAAAGCATAAAATAATTGTACAAAATCAGGGCGATTTTGGCCCGATCGCCCGATCGCAAATTCCACAGCCCCAGTAAACCCCGTCACCATGCCTTTTTTGCCCGCCGCCACCTTCTGCGACTCCAACTTGTGGCGGCTAATAATTACATTTTCATCAATCCAATTCATAAATTCGGCTTGGTCAAAAATTACCCCAGAAAAGTTATTCCAGCGGCGAAAATAGCTGTGAAAAACATTTTCAGGAACTGGTAGCGGGAAGTGATGACCTTTGCTGCGAAAGCTTGTTGGAGTTACAAAACTAAGTTTTACGTTGCGCGATAATGGTAATTCTGCTGTTAGTAATTGCTGGTAAGTTGTGGGAGCAAAAGCAATTTTCCAAGAGCGAATGAGTAGCGGAGCATTTCGCAAATCTATCTCTTCGGGCAAATTTTGCAGCCACTGACTCAGCCACTGCACTACTCGCTTTGAAAGTCCCGTGACGTACCAGCGATAAATACGATCGCCCGCAAGCTGAAATTCTTTGCCGCTAGCGGCTAAATCACCTTCCAATCCCGAAATCGTAAAGGCTTTTTCTGACTGATCGTTGTGCAAAAGCTGCGATAAATCCGGGTCAGTTTCCTGTACTTGATGCAAAAACCAAGCGTGCAAACCTATGGCATATTGCGCGTACAGAGAGCTAGCAGCGCGGGGAGTCAATTCAAACACTAATCCGACTAACTCGGTGTCAGCGGGCCAAATCAGCCCAGCAGAAGCAAATTTTTTGCGGGGGGTGGGGTCGGGGGAAGTTGCCATGAGATGCCAGAAACAGCGACAGCGCTGTGATATTCTATCTTGTTTGCATCCCCTTTGGGGGATGTTTTTTTCAGGGCGATCGGTCAAATCTTTCAGATGCTCCAAAAACCGGGTCATGGCCCAGTTTCCCCAACCGTCCGGGATGCGTAAAAAATCCTTAAAAAACCCACAACCTAAAACTCAATTTTTGTCAAGGTTTCCTCTTGGTAAGTAAACAGAAATATACAAGTGTTTAAAATCCCATTCTGCGATACAATTGTTAAAAGCTCGTAGCATCCTCAACTCCGATCCTGAACTATGAACACAACAGAAAAATCTAAACTCTCCAACGAAAAAACCTTGGAGGCAATGAAGAATTTCTCCGAAACCTACGCCAAGCGCACCGGAACTTACTTTTGTTCCGAGCCTTCTGTCACTGCTGTCGTCATAGAAGGACTAGCAAAGCACAAAGATGAACTAGGTGCTCCCCTATGCCCTTGTCGCCATTACGAAGATAAAGAAGCCGAGGTAAAAGCCGCCTACTGGAACTGTCCTTGCATTCCCATGCGCGAGCGCAAAGAGTGTCATTGTATGTTATTTCTGACGCCAGATAACGATTTTGCTGGAACTAATCAGGAAATTGGTATGGATCAGATTCAAGCTGTCAGAGAAACTATGTAATCGGTTAAGTAGGCGGTCGTAAATTGATAGCAGTTTTGACAACAGGTCGTAATTTTTCCTATTTTTAAGACTTAGCTATTTACAAAACCGATCGCCACTCTACGCTCTAGAGCATTCCTCACTTAGGATATCTACAAGTATTGTAGATTTTAGATTGTAGATTTTAAATTGAGGATTGATGGATTATTAATACATAGATTAATAGATTGTCAATACCTCATTTTTTAGAGAAGGCTGTATCCAATTCAAAATTTCCAATCTCAAATAAATGACAGAGGAAATGCCGGAGGAATTTTGGCAAAGTATCGAACAGTTTAACAGCCAAGACTTTTACGCTTGTCACGATACTTTAGAGGCTTTGTGGATGGAAGCGGGCGAGCCGGAAAAAAAGTTTTATCAGGGAATTTTGCAAATTGCTGTAGGGCTTTATCACTTAAGCAATCAAAACTGGCGCGGTGCAGTAATCTTACTCGGAGAAGGTATAAATCGGCTCAGTTATTATCAGCCGAGTTATGCTGAAATTGCTGTTGAAGATTTGCTCCGACAAAGCGCTAAACTATTGAGCACTTTGCAGCAAGCCGGCCCGGAAGCAGTAGCTAATTTTTTACCGTTGTTCGCAGGTACAGAAGTTGCAGGCTTGCAATTGCCGCGAATTATCAAAGTATATTGAAGATTGTAAGGGGTTTTACTAAGTTATTAAATGACTCATTCTAATGACTAATTCTTTTGACCTAATCTCTTTTATTGCGGGCTTGATATGTATTCAAACCCTCTGGCAACTGTTTCAGCAATGGCCAAAATTTTGGGATACCCAAGTAACTTTCAAAGATCTAGAGTTAGCCCAGCGGTTGGCTACATTTGTTTTGATACCCATTGGTGTTCTGTTGCATGAAATAGGGCATAGTCTGGCTACTTGGCAAGTAGGAGGAACAGTATCAACCTTCCAATGGCGATTCTATTGGGGCTATATAGTTCCATCAGGAAATTTTAGTTTTGTTGATTATTGGTGGATTGCCTTCAGCGGAAACCTTGTATCTATCCTTCTAGGATTACTGCCAATTCCTTTCATCCCTTATATCCGCAAACGAATTGTTGGAGAACTGCTTTATAGTTATGTCTGTATACAGTCAATTTACAGTTTAGTCGCGTATCCTGTAATGTCCTTTGGTTTGCGTGGAGGAGATTGGGTCAATATCTATGACTTTACTGTTCAACCTTACGCATCGCTAACTGCAATTGTTCACGTAGGGTTACTGTGCGGATTGTGGCAATTATATCACAGCCGGAAAGCTATCTACTGGCGATTAGCTCGTAACCCCCATACCCTAGAGACATGGGAGAAATTAAAGCTAAATATAGATAACAAATCAAATGACTTGCAATCATATCTGAAACTAGCCTATTTTTTGGTGGAAAATAATGAAATTCATGAAGCAAAGAAGGTTGCCAAGAAAATTTTTCCAATTGTAACTCATGACGATAAAGTGCAGGTTTTTAAAGTAGCTATCGACTGCGCTAGTCAAGCATATCGAAGAGCGATTAAATCAGGTAAGCAATTACTGAATACCGATCTTTCATCTGAAGATAGACTACATATTTATCGAATATTATGCTTTTCTCTTTACAAAATACGCCGACTACCGGAAGCACTTTCCTACGCAAATCAGGGGTTAACCGTAGATCCTACAGACTATAAACTTCGATGTTATAGGGCTATTGTGTATCAGATGCTGGGGCAACACCAAGAAGCAAGAGCAGACTTAGATGTAGCATTAGAGAATGCTCCTGATGAGGATACCCGCCAAGAGTTACAAGAGTGGCTAACCCAGTATTTGAAACGGGTATAGCTGAGCATTAAGGAAGCAGCCCAACACATCTTTACAGCAGAGCTAGTGGGAGCGTCGGCGTTGTGAAAAAGGTTATTTGCAGCCGCTGAATTTTGTCCTTACATTTTTCCCGACAGGTGAAACCCGATCGCACTAGCGATGCGGAGCATTATCGCCCGCAACTTCGGACGATCGATCGCCAGCTTTCCCTATCCTAGAAAAATACAGCCCCCGCCAATGCTCAAATGAAATGAGATGGCAACTATTTTAAAGAAAGAACCTAATAAATCAAAATTTGCCGAACTCACTGCGGACAGCTAATGCCTTAGTACCTAGAGAGGTTATCCGAAACTTCCCGATGCGAGCAACCGTCAAAAAACTTGCAAATCCAGCAAATCAGCCAAACACCTCGTGAAAATGGCTATTGTCTTGCTAGGATAATTGGTTGATGCTTTCGGGCTGGTCGATCGACCTGACGAGAATATTTCTGGCCGTTAAGATAAAATACCTAACTAAATCGGGTGTGGTGGATTTAATCTCCATAGAGACAAATCAGGGGTTGGAAAAGGCCCTTCAGCAATTTCACATATTTTGAGGCTTGCAAGCTATGATGCCCTCCGCTAAACTACTTAATTCGCGCATATTCAAAGGATTGTCGCTGCTGTTGCCGCTCGCTCTGGCTGGCGCGATCGCCCCTCCCACCTACCCGCAAACCGCCACGCCCCGCACTCTCAGCGTGCGATCGGACATTCAAGAAGCCGACTCCAAAACCGGCATCGTGACAGCCCGCGGCAACGTCCAAATCAACTATCCAGCCCGCCAAATCCAAGCAACAGCAGCTCAAGCTCAATACTTCAGCCGCGAACGCCGGATCATTCTCAGCGGCGACGTTTACGTATTGCAGCAGGGCAACAGCCTGCGCGGCGAAACCGTGACATACTTGATCGATGAAGGCAGGTTTATTGCCCTCCCAGACAATCCAGGACAGGTAGAATCAGTCTATCTCGTTGCTCCCGAACAAGATGCAGCAGCCCAAAATACGATCGGCCCCAAACCGCCGGCCAGTTCAACAGCACCCAAGTAACAGCCCTCCCCATAGCAGCAAAATTTATCACCAAAAACATCAATTGTTGCATAGCTACTTCGGACAATAATTTTTACCGAAATTCTTGTGGAACGGGCATCCTGCCTGTTCCTGGATCGGAGTTTAAATGCGCGACGCCTGAAAGCTGAGAATAAATGCAAAATTTAGTCTTGAAAAAAGTAAAAACCTGAAGATTGTCAAATATCCACTTGAGGGGCGATCGCACCAACCAGCAATCTGAAATTTAACAGGCAAGTAAATCCACCTAATTAAACGTAAAATTAGGTATCGCTCACAGGCTGGCTGTGTACTTATTCTTCCTTCTTTTAACCCTCCGAGCGAAGCCCTTATAGCCTCATGCCTGATGACTGATGACTGATGACTAATGACTGATGACTGATGACTGATGACTGATGACTAATGACTAATGACTTCTAATAATTTGCCTCGGCAAGTATGAAAATTGTACTCGAAAATATTCACAAATCCTACGGAAAACGCAATGTAGTTAGTCGCGTCAACCTTTCCGTAGCCCAAGGAGAAATCGTAGGACTGCTCGGCCCCAACGGTGCCGGCAAAACCACAACATTTTACATAGCAACCGGATTAGAAAAACCCAATCAAGGAACTGTTTGGCTCAACGATTTAGACATCACTAAAATGCCCATGCACAAACGAGCGCATTTGGGAATTGGCTATCTCGCTCAAGAAGCCAGCATTTTTCGCAACATGAGCGTGCGCGACAACATTTTGTTAGTCCTAGAACAAACTCAAGTGCCTCGTGGGGAATGGAAAGATCGAGTCGATTTCCTGTTGGAAGAATTTCGCTTACAAAACATAGCATCCAGTTTGGGAATTCAAGTTTCGGGGGGAGAAAGGCGGCGGACTGAACTGGCGAGAGCACTAGCCGCTGGGCGAGACGGGCCGATGTTCCTATTTTTAGACGAACCGTTTGCAGGCGTAGATCCGATCGCCGTAGATGAAATTCAAACGATAATTGCCAAACTGCGCGATCGTAAAATTGGCATCCTGATCACCGATCACAACGTCCGAGAAACCCTCGAAATTACCGATCGAGCCTACATCATGCGAGACGGTCAAATATTAGCCTCCGGCGCTGAAGAAGAACTCTACAGCAACCCCTTAGTCCGGCAATATTACCTAGGCGACAGCTTCGTGCGGTAGTCTTGTATAGCAACCGCCAAAGGCGCGACAGACAGACTCAGTAGGGGCGGATTCGCCTAGATATCAATCATCCCAGCCCAGATATCTATAAACCCGCCCTTCCACAACCATAAAAACACAATACAGAAATTTAAAATTGATAATTTAAATTGTAGCTTGAAGAGCCACAGCAAAAACGCCAAACTATGAAAATAGCAATCTCCAAATCCTTCAATCCCCTCAACTGGCTGCCAAGAATCTCAGTAATGGACTGGTACATTACCAAAGAATTAATCGGCCCGTTTCTATTTGGAGTCGGACTTTTTACATCCGTCGCCGTCACAGTTGGAGCCTTATTTGAATTAGTCCGCAGAGTAACAGAATCCGGCCTCCCCTACAGCGCCGCCCTAGAAATTTTTCTGCTGCAAATTCCCTACTTCGTAGTATTAGCTTTCCCAATGTCAATGCTGCTAGCAACCTTAATGGCCTACAGCCGACTCTCCAGCGACAGCGAACTCATCGCCCTCCGCAGTTGCGGAGTTAGCGTTTACCGACTGGTAATGCCCGCAGTCATTATGAGTTTAATTGTTGCCGGCTTCACCTTTGCTTTGCAAGAGTTAGTCGTACCAGCCGCCAGCTACAGAGCAACTGTAACTTTAGACAGAGCCCTGAAGCGAGAAAAACCAACATTTCAAGATCGAAATATTATCTACACAGAATTTCGTAAACCCGAAAAAGGCGGCGAAGAAACCCTGTCCCGCTTTTTTTATGCTGAACAGTTTGACGGCAAGCAAATGAAAGGTTTAACAATTATCGATCGCTCCACCCCAGGGCTCAATCAAATCGTTTCTTCAGAATCAGCTACTTGGAATCCCTCAGAAAACACCTGGGATTTTTACAACGGAACCGCTTATCTTGTCGCTCCTGACGGCTCTTACCGGAATATAGTTAGATTTCAACACCAGCAGTTGCAACTCCCCCGCACGCCCTTAGATTTAGCAGCCAGAGTGCGAGATTTCAAGGAAATGAATATTGCTCAAGCTTTAGAGCGTTTAGAAATCCTTAAAAACAGCGGCGATGTACCGCAAATTCGCAAACTCAAGGTGCGAATTCAAGAAAAATATGCTTTTCCTTTCGTGTGCTTGGTATTTGGTTTAGTGGGAGCAGCTTTGGGAACTCAACCGCGCCGTTCCGGCAGAGGAACGAGTTTTGGGATTAGTGTAGTTGTAATTTTTACTTACTATGTATTTTCTTTCATCACCAGTTCTATGGGCGTAAAAGCTGCTTTGACTCCGATTCTTTCGGCTTGGCTGCCCATAGCCTTTGGCTTTGGAATCGGCGGATTGTTGTTGGTGCGAGCCGCCTCTAGGTAATTTATCTCAAATTAGTCAGTAGTCCTTAGTCAGTAGTCCTTAGTCAGTAGTCATTAGTCATTAGTTAGTAGTCATTAGTTAGTAGTCATTAAGCTGTTTTGCATTTAGATTTTATGTAAAAAACCATAAAAATCTTGTGGGTATCCCGCCCGCCCTGAATATGCAATTTAAAAGGGCGACAGCTTAAGCACCTCCTACAGTCCTCTCTCCTGTAAATTGCGAGATAAAAGGAGGCTCTTCCTCGCCCCAGAAGCATTACCAGGCAGAGCGAAAGTAACGAGCAATCGCTTAAGTTATTAAATTTTCATTCCTTAGTCATCAGTTAATAGTCATTGGGAATTGGAAATTGGGCCGCAAAGCATTGTTTTTTTTCCTATTTTATTTGTGATTAGCCACCAATAACCAATAACTAACAACCAATAACCAATAACTAACAACCAATAACCAATAACCAATAACCAACAACCAAGAACCAAGAACCAATAACCAATAACTAACAACCAAGAACCAAGAACCAAGAACCAATAACTAACAACCAATAACTAATAACTTTAAGGATTAGCAAAAGTATTGATTTCACCGCCGCCAATGTAGCGTCCCGGTGTCAGCGATCGGGGTGTAGAAAAAGGTTGCGGTTGAATTTGCTGCCCCTGATTATTGTTGTTTTGAGGAACAGCTCCAAAATTAGGCTGACCAGGTAAGTTAAGCTGATTTGATTGAGCTGGTTGAAATTCAGAATTCGCTGAATTGGGAGAGACTTGGGGGTTAATTATTTTGCTTTCCCCGATCGCACTTGGAAAAGAGGATTGACGGACATTGGGAAGTAGCGGTATGGGCCCTGGTACGACTGCTGGAAGTGCCGCGGGTTGAACTTCCGGTGCTACACCGGAGCCATATAAATTAGTTTGATAGGGATTTTTTGGCATCGCTACAGTTGCAGGCGCAGTATTAATTTCCCCGAGGCTGGGTACTCTGGAATTTAACCGGGCAGATGATTCAGGGGTTGTAGCTGTTGGGTTTAAGAATTGTGGAGATTCGCCGATTATATTTGTTTGAATCGCAACTGAGGGAAGTGCTACCGGAACATTCACAGGATTTGCTCTCCCTTGAGCTGTAGCGGCCGCTGGGAGCAAATTTGCCGGATTTGCCGGAGACTCGCTCGAAGCCGGTCGATCGAGCAATTGAGCCGAGGAAGCCGTGTTTTCAGTAGAAGTCGCCGTTGCCGAAGTGTTAGTGGCGAGGTATTTTTGCATAGCTGCTTGCAACGGACTCAAAGCCAGGGGCGCGTCGTTTTGTTTGCCAGAATTAGCACCGCTCGACTGCTGCGATAAAGTGCTTGTCGCTGTACCAGCAGACTCAGGAAAGCCGATCGTTTTTATCCCTGAAACGATCGCCCCACTATTAGATAAACTCAAAGCTGATGCGGCGTTTGAACTTGGCAAGCTGGAATTTAGCGGATTATTGTTTTGGAACCCGGCATCAGGATTTGCTAAATTTGGCAAAGTCAACAATCGGCTCGTTGCTTGCTGCTGCATGGCTGAAGATGGCTGGGACTTTTCTGATCCACCAGCGTTAATTTCGTTGAATAAACCTGGGCCTTTGACTACTGATGAATTTAATAAACTCAATTCAGAATTAGACTGATTGAACTGATTGATTAGCACCGGCAAGCTGTCGATTTCAGCAGCAATGGCGCTATCTTCAGCAGACAATCCGGGTAGCGAAGCTTGATTGTTTGAGGCTGCTACTTCTTCGCCATCTATGCTTAACCTTTCTGGATGTACGGAGACTTCCCAGATAAATAATCCGCCCGCACAGAGTACGGCTAACGGAGCCCAAACCGCTGGTTGCGTCCAGTGGCGCAACCGGGCTATCAGATAGCGGACAGATGTAGGGAATCGCTTAAAGCTTGACATAGTTTTGCTTTCATCCTGTGCGGACTTAAAACTATTTTTCCTAGTCTACCACAGGAATCTTGATGATTTTTGCTTTTTGGGGGTGCGATCGAGCTTGCGATCGCAAGTTGCTACAGACATATAGTGGTTCTCCAGCGTGGTGAGGTATGCCCAATCCCTCCGCTTCGCGCTCGCCCAATGCTCTGCTTGACCAATGCCCTATGTCCTATGCCCCATAGTACCTCATACCAGAGCACAGAACAGAAAGGCTATATATGCCACAAGAATACAAAGCCCGCTAAGAATGATAAAATCCGACTTGACGCGGTGTTGAGGCTTCCAAGCGTGGCGGCCGATCGACCCGATCGCAAAATTTCAAAGCAAAATTGGCAATTGCCGATCGCCACACGCAGAAGAAAGTTAAAAGGAAATAAATGCAAAAAATAGTAGAAGTATTAAAAAATCGAGAAGAACTCATAGAGCGCTCCCTCGCGGTTGTCCTGTCGAAAATCGCAGCAGCCATCGCAGAACGCGGACTTTGTACGATCGCCTTAGCGGGCGGAAGCACACCAGAACCGCTCTACAGATCGATCGCCAGCCAAGACCTGCCTTGGGACAAAATTCACGTTTTCTGGGGTGACGAACGCTACGTTCCCGCAGAACACCAGGACAGCAATCAAAAAATGGCGCGCCTCGCGTGGCTCGATCGCACAAACATCCCCGCCAGCAACATCCACCCGATGCCCACAGGCTCCGGCGACCCCGCAGCCGATGCCTCAGCACACCAAACTCAATTGCAGCAGTTTTTCAAAGTATCCGACGGCGAGTTTCCCGCTTTCGACATCATCCTGTTGGGCATAGGAGACGACGCCCACACAGCCTCTCTATTTCCCGGCACACCAGCCTTGCAAGTCCGGGACAGCTTAGTAACTGTCGGCAACAAAGACGGTGAACCCCGCATCACCTTTACAGTCCCCTTAATCAACCGCGCCCGCTGCGTCATCTTCATAGTCGCAGGAGCCAGCAAACAACCGGCCCTAGCTCAAATTTTTGCCCCCGCAGCCGACCCCATGACCTATCCGGCCAGACTCGTTCAACCAGAGGGCGAACTTTGGTGGCTGCTCGATCCCGCCGCCGGTGTTGCCCTAAAATAGCCCGGAAAGCTTGCGCCGCCGCAGTACAGTCAGCACATCGCTAACTTGATTTTGCCCCTCACCGCCAACGTCGCGGTGCGGAGTCAGTTGCTAGTATTGGCTAAGCAGTATAAGAATTGTGGCGGTTAAAGTTAAAATTTGACCATATACCTAGTATTTTTTATGAGGCTGATTTGAAAATCTGGCCGATAGCAAGGAGAAATCGATGATTGTCTGTCCCAATTGCAATCACCAGAACCCCGACGGGGCCAGCCAGTGCGAGGCTTGCTACACGCCTTTACCCGTTACCGCAAGTTGCTCGAACTGCGGTGCAGCGGTTCAGACAGATGCAGCATTTTGCGGTCAGTGCGGCTTTAACTTGCGTCCGGGTTCCACAGTTCCAGAAGAAGTTGAGGTGACAGTACCGTCAGCCTCGACGGTGGAGCCTACAGTGGTATCGCCGCCGGTCCCGGATTTAGCGCCCACCGCACCCATGATGGCAAGGGAACCTTTAGTTACGGCAAATAAGGCACTCGACACCGAACCCCTGACGGCAGCGGAACCTTTTGTCACCCCAAATCTGGGGCCGAACTTAGAAAAAATACCCGCCAGTATTCCTACAATTCCAGATCCGCCGCCTTTACTCTCGGTTCCTGTTACAACTGAATCGGCGGCAACTGCAGTAAATACTTCTCCCCCGGTTCCCGCCCCACAGCCAGCGGGTGTGGCTAAAACTCAACTGCAACAGCAATCGGCGCGCCTGATACACGTTCAGACAAATACGCCGATAGAATTGCCTCACAGTCTTTCTGTGGTTCACATAGGCAAGCCAAATGACTTAGTGCCGCCGGATATTGATGTTTCTGGATTTGCTAATTCTGAGATTGTTTCTCGGGTACACGCAAATCTCCGGGTGGAGGGAGATGCTTGCTACCTAGAAGATGTAGGCAGTTCTAACGGCACTTACGTTAACAATACTCCTCTGCCAAAGGGAAACCGACACCGGTTGCGAGCGGGAGACCGCATCTCTCTGGGGAAAGGAGACCTGGTTACGTTTCTATTTCAAATCTCTTAGATCGAGTTTGGATTGGGCGATCGAAAGTCTAAAATCTAAAATCGCATCTTGAGGCGCTCTACCAAAACTCAATGCTGCCAATGTGATTAAGCTGACCTTGCTACATCCACTCCAGTCTATACCCGTCCGCAGTTGGATCTTTGAAGACGAGCAGGTCGTCCGGATCGGGCGATCGAACGAAAACCACGTCGTTCTTTTTAGCGCTGTGGTTTCTCGTCGCCACATCGAATTGCGGCGCAGCGGCATCAGTTGGGAACTGATCAATTTAGGTACCAACGGCACTTACCTCGATGGTAAGCCGATCGCCAAGGTTCCTGTTGTAGACGGTCTGATCGTTCACTTGGCTCGATCGGGCCCGAAAATTCAAATCAATGTCGATCCAAATCAGCCCTCTGTCGAGTTAGGAGTTCCTAGCGTCAAGCCAAGGGATGTTAAGGCAATTCACGCTCCCTCCTTGGGCGCGCCCCTGAGCACGATTCCTCTTCGCGACCAAAAAGAAGTTGGCACTTCTAAAGAAGAGGATGACTTAACGGAGGCAGAAAAAACTCCAAATTATTTGGAAGAAGATTATTAAATCAGTATCTTTGGCTACAGCTCAAAAATGACTGCAAACCCGTTCGTAAAAACCTACCAAAATCTGGACACAAGTAGAAACTTCTACCACAGAGTAGAACGTGCAGGTTAAGGCTTTCTTAAGCCTACGTTGGGAGGGTCATGACACCAGAAAATAAACGCCAGTTTTCTGCCCTGTCGAACTAGGTTAAAAAGTAGTGGCGAAAGGTTGATAAGCCCGTGCCTAGTTCCTAACAAGCCCTCTCAACATTACCGAGGCAAACCTTACTTAATTGGATGACAGAAGATGTCAAACTACGTTTTTCTCATTGACGCTCAAAAGACACCGATGAATCCGATTCATCCAGCACAAGCAAGAAAATTATTAGAGCAGGGCAAGGCGGCTGCTTTTCGCAGATATCCCTTTACTCTAATTCTGAAACGAGCTATCGAGCGTCCAATTGTTCATCCTCTTACTCTCAAAATCGATCCGGGTTCAAAAGTTACGGGATTTGCTCTTGTAACTGACAGGGATGAGGTTATTTGGGGGATGGAATTGAAGCATCGCGGGCAGCAAATTAAACTAGCTATTGACTCTCGCAGGTCTTTACGGAGAGGTCGGAGAAACCGCAATACACGCTACCGCCAGCCGCGTTTTCTGAACCGTTCGCGCCCTCAAGGATGGTTAGCACCAAGCTTGAAGCATCGGGTTTTAACCACAGAAACTTGGGTCAAGCGCCTGCGTAAATTTGCTCCGATCCGTGAGATCGGACAGGAGCTAGTTAAGTTTGACACGCAAGCACTAGATAATCCAGAGATTAGCGGGTGCGAATACCAACAAGGCACTTTGTTTGGCTGCGAGATCCGCGAGTATTTATTAGAAAAGTGGCAAAGAAACTGTGCTTATTGCGGGATTGAAAATGTGCCTTTACAGATCGAGCATATTCACCCCTTAGCCAAAGGAGGTAGCAACCGCATCTCTAATCTGTGCTTAGCTTGTGAGAAATGCAACATCAAGAAAGGGACAAAATCAATCGAGCAGTTCCTCTCAAAAAAGCCCGATCTACTTAAGCGGATATTAGCTCAAGCCAAGCGACCTTGTTTGGATGCAGCAGCCGTTAATGCTACCCGATGGGCATTGTTTAATCGACTCAAAGAAACAGGCTTGCCAGTCTATACAGGTACAGGAGGACAAACCAAATACAACAGGACTCGGTTGGGATTACAAAAAACTCACTGGTTAGACGCTGCCTGTGTTGGTATCACAAAAACGCTGCAAGTCTTAACAGAGCGCATTCTCAATGTCACTGCAACTGGTTTGGGTCCAAGGCAGCGCTGCCAAACAGATAAATATGGCTATCCAATCAAGCATCGTCCATTGCGTCCAATTTTGGGCTTTTGTACTGGTGATATTGTTCGAGCCGATGTACCGAAAGGTAAGTATCAAGGAACATTTACAGCTAGAGTCTGCCCTATGTCGGATGGAAGAGGTGAGTTCATTATCAACAAAAAACGGTTTTCGGTAAGGCTCGATTACTGTAAAGCCATCCATCGCAAAGATGGTTACAGTTATGTCTGATATCTGAACAAAAACGGTAGTAATGTCCAGGTATGGGTAGAGATTATCGAGCAGTTCTTAACCCCGATACTGCTGAGGATCGATCCCAAAATTTTAGACGCTGGTTCCTACTGCGGTGATTCCTCTGACGGGCCAAAAACCTAAAATCTTAAATCGACGCTTCGACCGACATTTTTTCTCGTAGCCACTCAGGAGTTTATTTATGAGTAGATCGCAACAACAGATTGTTAAGCGCAGCGAACTGCTAAACCGCCGCACGATCGACCGCAGAACTGCCGAAGAGGTCGGCAGGGTAGACAAGCTTTGGCTCGATTCTCACTCCCAGCGGGCGATCGGCTTTACTTGCAAGTCGGGACTTTTGGGGAACAAAAAAACCTGGTTCGCTTGGGCGCAAGTTGATGCTGTGGGCGAAAATGTTTTTGTCACTATTAACCCGGAACTCCCGGAATTGCATCAGCCGGAACAAGCTGTTTGTCCGATCGGGCTTGAGGTGCTCACGGACGCAGGAAATAAGGCAGGTACGGTGGTTGACTACCTATTTGATGTCACGACTGGTTCTGTTACCGATTACCTGTTTAAATCGAGCGGCTGGCGCGGCGTTTTAGACGGGATTTACTTGTTGCCGGTTGGGGCGATTTCGTCGCTCGGCAGCAAACGGGCGATCGTTTCAGAGGCTTCTGTGTCGGAACCCGTACAGTACGCTGAGGGATTACACAAAAAAGTCGGTCTGGTAGCAGAGTTTTTACACGAAGATTACGACCAAACTCTCCTAAATGTGGCAGAGGTGAAGCGGGGCGCGCAAAATCTGGCGGAAAAACTCCAAGATAAAGCTCTAGAAGTCAGGGATGCAGCTCAAGAAAAAGTAGCAGAGTTGAAGCGACAAAGGCAGGAATCTGTATCGCCACCGCCGACACCGGAGCCCCCAGAGTCGGATCTCTGAAGTGCGGCCAGAGGGCCAGAGGCGACTAATTACCGATCGTATTTTTAGGGGCGACGCGCCCCCGCAAGGTCGATCGGTATTTTTGGTGTCGGATATTGAGGCTTTGGGTATCAGGAATTCCAGTGCTGCTCAAAGCATTGTATTCTATTGGTATTGAATTAATAAGGAAAATGTTAGCAACTCGAAAAGACCTATGTTGTTTGATACAGCAAACTATTATTTTATCTAGAAACTCCGGCATAAATAAGTGGTTAACTTCTGTAGGGCGAGAAAGTCGCCACCCACTGACCACTTTTTTGAGAATCAATTTTTTGGCGGTTTTATCCGAAAAAATCGATCTTGAAGCATATTCGTTTGTATTTGGTGGCGGAGTGTCAAAACATCCGTGATTACCTTAACTCTGCTACATCCTATCCAGTCTGTCGCGGTTCAGAAGTGGTGTTTTGAATCCGCTTCGGTGGTTCGGATCGGTCGATCGAACGACAATGATGTAATTATTTACAGTGCTGTGGTTTCCCGCCACCACGTTGAGCTGTGGAATCACGCCAATGGCTGGGAAATTATTAATTTTGGTGCTAACGGTACTTATGTAGATGATAAACCGATCGCTCAGGTGTCAGTCGCCGACGGGATGACGATTCGCTTGGGCAATTCCGGCCCCAAAATCCGAATTCGGGTAGGGGCGACTAATTTGGAAGCGGATACAGTTACCAGCCCGCCAGAGCGCGAATTTATCGGCCAAAAAGACGAAGCTTCACAAGACCAATCGACTGATTGGTCTATCGGTGTAGGAGTCGTTGAAGACGATCAAGAAGGAGCACAGACTTACATCGATATTCTTGAGTGATCCGCCGTTATCTAGCCCACAAAATCCCATAAAACTCTGGGTGTACTACAGCCTTTGTCAAAAAGGTGAGGAGTTGAGATTTTAGATATTTCGGCTTGCTTTGGCTACGCGAGGGTACAAGTCGCGAGGGTACAAGTTTTAGATTTTAGATTGGGGAATTGGGGGATTGGGGGATCGATACCCCATTTTTCACTCGAACTGCTATATTCGAGCGTTTAACTAATATTTCTGCAATTAAGCCGATTTTTTGCCAAATATCGCTGTAAATTAATTCACCGATTCTCTAGCACAAAATTACCCTTCTAGAGATAAGATTTGAGGGCGATCGCTCGATATTACGTTTATTTCGTTGCTTGCCCATCGGCGGTAATCTAAGAGCAACTGGTGCATCAACCGCTGTTTGACGCTCAACAGCACGCTTTTGAGCAAACCGTTGCCCGTTGCTTCTAAAATCGGTTTCGGTGTCAGCCAGAATGGCGGCGGTAATTCTACTTGCACTTCCAAATCGGCTTTTCCCTTCAAGCAGGTTAGCCCGCTACTTTGGTGTGCAGCAAGCTGTCCTTTAAGATTGAGAGCAAAGCGATCGTTTATATAGCCCACTCCGAGAATTTCGCAAGCCACGGACTCTAAATTGATTGTGCCGTCTGACTGCGCCCACACCCTCATGTCTACCGTGGGTTGAATGTTCAGCATCATAAATTGTAACGGCCGCATTTTCAGGCGGAAACAGTCATCGCTGAGTTGCTCTGTGCGAGTGCGATCGACTAAGGCGTTCACCAGTCGCCTCGGCTGGCGCAGATAATGTTGAATGGGAACCCGTTCATCTGGTACGGCGATCTCAACGGATTGCGAAGAATTAAATCGGATATACATGAGAAAATATTAATATATAGGATTTGTAAGCATATCTTAATAAATTATAACCTTTTTAAGGTGACATAAGTCTCGTATTAGCTCGCGCACTCCCGCAATGTCATCCGAGAAATTACGGATCTAAGCTTTCGGGACTCTGGCTAATTTTTTCATCGTACCTGCTGGCTGATGAGAGTCAAGAAAACATTTGTAACATAAAACTACTAATTATGAAAATTTCAATCGCACATCTCGGCCCTGTAGGTACGAATGCAGAAACAGCAGCTCTAGCTTATGTCAATTGGTTAAGTCTCGAAACTAACGCCGAATGCACCCTGTGTCCTTATTCCACCATTTCTCAGGCACTAGAGGCATCTGCCTCTGGGCTGGTTGACCTTTCAATTGTGCCGGTCGAAAATTCGATCGAGGGGAGTGTGACTGTCACCCTAGACACCCTGTGGCGGCTGGATGCACTCCGCATTCAACACGCCTTGGTTTTGCCGATTTCCCACGCGCTGCTGTCCAATGCTCAAAATTTTAACGAGATTCAAAAAGTTTACTCTCACCCGCAAGCCCTAGCTCAGTGTCAGTTGTGGTTGGCAAAGTTTATCCCGGCGGCTGAGTTGATTCCGGCAAATTCAACTACGGAAGCGTTGCAGTACCTAGAAGATAAAAGTATCGCGGTAATCTCTTCCCCAAGAGCGGCCGAACTCTACAAATTGCCAGTGCTAGCGAGCCCGATTAATGATTATCCTGACAATTACACTCGATTTTGGGTACTAGGCCCAAATACAGGAAAATTGGGAAACGCTGCAACATCCCACGACTCATCAATTCAATCCGCCACGAAATCAGCATCCCCGTCGCATCTAGAGACAACGCCTAATTGCACTCACACGTCACTAGCTTTTAGCGTACCTGCCAATAGGCCGGGATCGCTGGTAAAACCTTTGCAAGTATTTGCCAGTCGCGGTATTAATTTAAGTCGCATTGAATCTCGACCGACTAAGCGATCGCTCGGAGAATATATTTTTTTTACGGATGTTGAAGCGGATGCTGGTTCTACATTAGTGCGATCGGCAGTAGAAGAACTCAAAAATCACACAGAAACTTTAAAAATCTTCGGCTGCTACACTGTACTATCAGTAGTATAGCGGTTCTGCGATCGATGAGGTATGCAGAAACCCTGTATTATCAGGCTTTCCAGGTCAAAATTCATACCTCACCTTGTTGAGAAAGGCTATATAATTTTAGCTACCACTTAGGAGGCTAGCCACATGAATGCTGATGAACTTCTGAAGCGATATGCAGCCGGAGAAAGAGATTTTCACGAAACAAACTTAAAAGAAGCTTATTTGACAGAAGCTTTCCTGGTTGAGATCAATCTAGCCTGTGCAACGTTGAACGAAATTAATTTAACTTTGACAGACCTTAGTTGGGCCAACTTACTAGGTGCAGTCCTCAAGAATGCTGTCCTAGTAATGACCAAACTAAATGGGGCAAACCTTAGCAAAGCAGATTTAACTTTTTCAAGGTTGACAGGATCTGAAATGATGCAGGTCAACCTGAACAAAGCCAATTTGAGCCAGACAAAAATGATCGGTGTGGATTTGACCGGTGCCTCACTGTGCCAAGCTAACCTAATCGAAGCCAACCTCATTGATGCTTGCTTGGACAATACAGATTTTACAAAAGCTAATCTAACTGACGCCAAACTGCGGGGAGCGAGTCTCAAGCAGGCTAACCTGAAAGGAGCATTGTTATATGAAGCTAATTTTCAGGGCGCTGACTTGCGCGGTGCTGACTTGCGCGGTGCTAATTTAAGCGGGGCTATTTTATGCGGTGCTAACCTCGAAGGCGCTAAGTTGGATGATGAAACGGATTTCAGCGGGGTGATTCATTTTTTTATCAGACAAAAGTAAGATAGGGCAATAATATATAGCCTTTCTCAAAAAGGTGAGGAATTGAGATTTTAGATTTTAGATTCTTCGACTTCGCGAGCGAACAAGTTTGAGATTTTAGATTGGGGGATTGGGGGATTGAGGAATTGGAAGATTGGAGAATTGAGGGATTAATTGGTTAATACCTCATCTTTCGCTCGAACTGCTATATACGCGCAGCATCCAACAATTAAGGACGGAAAAATATATTATTCATTTGGCTGAAAGTGCAGTTAATTTGCTCCTGTACCTTAGCAAAATGAACCTGCATCTTGAGAATCTCTTTCTTAGAATTAGCTTCAGTAATCTTGCTTTCCAAAGCCAGCAAGTTGCGGTTGAGAGTTTCTACTCGC
Organism: Tychonema sp. LEGE 06208; assembly: GCF_015207505.1. Classification (GTDB taxonomy): domain Bacteria; phylum Cyanobacteriota; class Cyanobacteriia; order Cyanobacteriales; family Microcoleaceae; genus Microcoleus. The sequence continues at coordinate 10,796 of NZ_JADEWT010000062.1, read as the reverse complement.
ACAGTTTGGTCGTCTAAGTCAATTTTTAATTCTGCTACTTTATCCAACTCTAACTGCTTCCGAACCCAGGCGTGGCGAACCAAGTTTTCATCTCCTTTCTGAAGTGCTATCAAGGCTCGCTGCTGCCACTGATTGGCTTGAGATTCAGCTTGATTGTACTGCCACTGAATGCGGAGTTGGGCGGAAATTGCGCTACCAACAGCCTGACGTAATTCTTTGAGAGGTTCCTGAATTTCTGAGATTAATAAATCCCAAAGATTCATCAATTCGTTGGTAAATTCTTCGCGCTTTACAGAGGATACTAATGCTTCTAACAGCAGCAAATTTGGTTGCATTTGCTGCAGAATTGTCTCAAATATGAATTGTGCTTCTGACAACTGCCGATCGCTAGTTTTTTCTGAGACTGCACTGGGTGAGTTTTTTAATATTTTTTGAGTTTTATCTGTCCCTGTTTCTGAATCTAAGCTTACAGGTACGAAGGCTTGTAATTTTTCGCGGGCGATCGCGCTTAGCCTCTCTCGAACTAAATCGCAGGCCGCCTGCTGCAGGGGGCCTGTTTCGTTTTGACAAATCTCGATCGCTATTTTTAAGCCTGCATCGCCGTAATTAAAGGTTTCCTTCAGCGCCGCAATACGGTGTTCGCTGACAGCAGCCGACAGTCGGTGTTTAACTCCTGCTAGCCCGCCGAGTACCACACCGCCGATAGGAGGCGGCATTTGACCGCCTTTAACTGCATCGTATGGTTTCGGTTGGTCGTGATTTTCTAACACAAGCATTTAATGCGATAAAGAACCTATCCGAACTTGTTTGAATTTGCCGCTCAAATAGATACCAGTTCTTAATAAGAATGGAATTCGGTAGTGCGATCGAAAGCTTTAGTCGATCGTTGATTAGTTTTAAAATCTTCGATAGGAAGATTTTAAATTGAAAATAATATGATTTGTGTGCAATTTGGGCTGATGTACAGGCAAAACCGAGCGTATTTTTTGCCTGTGTAAATTCGCTATTTGAGCGTATCTTTCAGTACAGTCCTTGCTGCTAAGTGATTGCGAGTAGAAGTTAAAATTTCGGTTTCGCGTTCCAATCTCGCAGCAGTATCTTGCAGTTCTAAAAGAGTTTGCTGTTCTGTTGCTGCACCGTAAAGGTAGCTGGCTACCCAGTAGGACAATTCTGTGGGCAAACTGGGAATGTCTTCGGGTAGGTCGATCGGCTGATCCATCAATTTGCTGGAGAGGCGAACTACATCTCTCAGCAGTTGTTCGACATCTTGGCCCAAAGGTCTGAGGTCTGTTTGTGGCGGTTCATCTTCAATCCATTCTACTAGACCGACTAAATAGGGTTTTTCCCGAACGGCGTCGAGGACTCGGAACCGCTGCTGTCCGAGAGTCATGATTTTCATGCGATCGTCCGGGAGGCGCTGACAGTGAATTACTTCGGCGCAACAGCCAACGGCTGAGACTTTGTTTTGGTTGGGGTCCCACATGAGTACACCGAAACGGCGATCGCCCTCAAGAATCGTATTCATCATGATTCGATAGCGAAACTCGAAGATTTGCAGCGGCAGTGGTCTACCTGGAAATAGAACCACTTCCGGCAACGGAAATAAGGGGAGTTCGCGAACTGCGGAGGAGGAAGAGGATGCCATTGTCGCTCAAAGGTGACGGTACTTGCGCTTATTTTTCTTACTTTAACTGATTTGAGGAATTCCGGGGCGGGAAACAGGGGCGATCGGGCTTTTACGCGGGCTCCGGGATCGACGGCGGGCGATCGTCAATTCTCCCAGCCACCCCTAGGAACTCAAACAAGCCGTCATGCTTTCAAAATGATAAAAATTATGTTTTTGTTGAATAAACAACATAAAAAGCTATGATAGCCACTTTAAAATGTTTTTTTTTAGCATTCCCACACAGTGCAAATTTTAGATTAATTATACAGATTTATTGAAAAACTAATGACTCATGACTAATGACTCATGACTAATGACTCATGACTAATGACTACTGACTCATGACTAATGACTACTGACTCATGACTACTGTAGATCGCACTTTCAGCAAAAAGAAGGAACAATGTATTTTTCCATTGCTCCTTCTTTTTGTATTTAAAATTCGTCAATCTACAGCTTGACTTCGATATCTACGCCGGCTGGCAAATCCAGTTTCATCAAAGCGTCAATTGTTTTAGCAGAAGGCTGGTGAATGTCGATAATGCGGCGGTGGGTGCGGGTTTCAAAGTGTTCGCGAGAATCTTTGTCTACGTGGGGCGATCGCAGCAAGCAATAAATCCGTCGTTTTGTCGGTAGGGGAATCGGGCCGATCGCAGTGGCGGCTGTCCGATTTGCTGTATCTACAATCTTTTCGCAGGATGCGTCTAGAATTCGGCGATCGAAAGCTTTGAGGCGAATGCGGATTTTTTGCTGTGGAATTGTTGCCATTTTTTTGTTTAATTTTCTAGGTTCAGTTTATTTTTAGTCAGTAGTCAGTAGTCAGTAGTCATTAGTCGGCAGTCATTAGTTTTTACTTGTCAGTTTTTTTTGCTAACAACTAACTGCGGACTAATGACCGTGTCCAAAAACTGATATCCCCCGACTTGAGTCCGAGAACTCCTAAAATTTTAGACTGCTGTTGAAGCTTCTAGATTGAATGCGGGAAGTCCATCTCACATCTAAAATCTCAAATCGATTGACTGATGACTCATCACTAAATAGCAGAAAAGCCACTAAATTTGATTAGGCTTTTCTGCTATTTAAAGCGGAGCGCGGATTCCTACTTGAGGATTTTGGAAACAACGCCTGCACCCACGGTGCGGCCGCCTTCGCGGATGGCGAAGCGCATTCCTTGTTCGATCGCGATCGGGTGAATCAGTTCCACCGTCATTTTGATCCGGTCACCAGGCATCACCATTTCAGCTTCCGAACCGTCATCAGCAGTGAACTGCATGATTGTACCGGTTACGTCTGTTGTACGGACGTAGAATTGAGGGCGGTAGCCAGAGAAAAAGGGCGTGTGACGGCCGCCTTCTTCCTTCTTCAGGATGTAGACTTCAGATTCAAACTGAGTGTGAGGGCTGATGGATTTTGGCTTGGCAATTACCATGCCTCTTTCAATATCAGCCTTCAAAATACCCCGGAGAAGTAGACCCACGTTGTCGCCGGCCATGCCTTCATCCAAGGACTTGGTGAACATTTCCACACCAGTCACGGTAGTGCTGCGAGTGTCCTTAAGACCAATGATTTCGACTGTTTCGCCGACTTTAACTCTGCCGCGCTCGATCCGACCTGTCGCCACAGTACCCCGACCAGTAATCGAGAATACGTCTTCAACTGCCATCAAGAAAGGCTTGTCAATTTCGCGTTCTGGAGTAGGGATGTAAGAATCTACTTCTTCCATCAGCTTGTAAATCTTGTCAACCCACTCATTATCGCCCTTGACAGTCTTGGGGTTAGCAAGCATCACTTCGAGAGCTTTCAAGCCAGAACCAGTCACGATGGGGATGTCATCGCCAGGAAAATCGTAGGAACTCAAAAGTTCGCGAACTTCCATTTCTACCAATTCCAAAAGTTCAGCGTCATCCACCATGTCTTCTTTGTTCAAGAAGACAACCAAGCTGGGAACGCCAACTTGCTTAGCTAGCAGGATGTGTTCGCGAGTTTGAGGCATGGGGCCGTCTGCTGCTGACACTACTAGGATGCCGCCGTCCATTTGAGCAGCACCAGTGATCATGTTTTTCACGTAGTCAGCGTGTCCGGGACAGTCTACGTGGGCGTAGTGACGACCTGTGGTTTCGTATTCTACGTGAGCGGTATTAATTGTAATACCCCGTGCTTTTTCTTCTGGTGCAGCGTCGATGTCGGCGTAGTTCTTCGCCTTTGCTTGACCCAGTGCAGATAGAGTCATCGTAATCGCGGCGGTCAAAGTTGTTTTACCGTGGTCAACGTGACCGATGGTGCCGATGTTTACGTGGGGTTTATTCCGTTCAAATTTTGCGCGTGCCATTCTCGATCTGTTCCTTGTTTTTTTTAGCGATTTTAGACTTGAGATTTTAGATTCTAGATTTTGGATTCAATCCAAAATCCAAAATCTAAAATCCAAAATCATTAGTTCCCTTTGTTTTTCGCGATAATGGCTTCCGCCACATTTCGCGGCACTTCTTCGTAATGGCTGAATTCCATTGTGAAGATGCCTCTACCTTGGGTTTTCGAGCGGATGTCGGTGGCGTAACCAAACATTTCTGCTAGGGGAACCTTGACAGAAACTTTGGCAATTCCCTGATCCGTCTCTTGACCTTCGATCTGACCCCGACGCGAGTTGAGGTCGCCGATGACGTTCCCGATATAATCTTCGGGAACTTCAACCTCTACCTTCATCATAGGCTCTAGCAGCACTGGCGACGCTTTCATCACGGCTTCTTTGATCGCCATTGAACCGGCGATCTTAAATGCCATTTCTGAGGAGTCTACGTCGTGGAAAGACCCGTCTACCATAGTAGCTTTCAGGTCGATCACGGGATATCCTGCTACAATACCTGATTCGCAGGCTTCTTTCATCCCTTGTTCTGCCGGGCCGATGTACTCTTTCGGTACAGTGCCGCCGACAATTTTGGAGACAAATTCAAAGCCTGTTCCGACTTCGGTGGGTTCTACTTCGATGACGACGTGACCGTACTGACCTTTACCGCCGCTTTGGCGGATAAATTTACCTTCGGCGCGGACTGCTTTGCGAATGGTTTCGCGGTAGGCTACTTGCGGCTGACCCACGTTGGCTTCTACTTTGAATTCCCGCAGCATTCTGTCTACCAGAATTTCCAGGTGCAGTTCGCCCATGCCGGCGATGACTGTCTGGTTGGTTTCTGGGTCAACGTTGACTCGGAAGGTGGGGTCTTCTTCCGAGAGCGACTGGAGGGCTTTGGAAAGCTTCTCCATGTCTTGTTTGGTTTTGGGTTCGACAGCCACGGAGATGACTGGTTCTGGAATAAACAGGGATTCCAGAATCACTGGCGATCCTTCTTCGCAGAGGGTGTCGCCGGTGAAGGTGTCTTTCAAACCCAAGACTGCTCCCAAGTCTCCGGCGCGGAGTTCGTCAACTTCTATCCGATCGTCAGCTTTGAGGACAATTAAGCGAGAAACCCGCTCTTTTTTGTCTTTGGTGGAGTTGAGGACGTAGGTGCCCTTTTTGAGGATACCCGAGTAGACGCGAACGAAGGTCAGGCGGCCGTAGGGGTCTGCCATGATTTTGAATGCCAGGGCTGACATGGGCTCGCTGTCGTCTGCGTGTCGTTCTGCGGTGTCGCCGTTGGGCAGCAGTCCTTGAATCGGGGGAACTTCCAAGGGCGACGGCAGGTAGTCGATCACTCCGTCTAACAACAACTGAACGCCTTTGTTTTTGAAGGCTGAACCGCAGAGCATGGGGACGATCGCCCCGGAGATAGTGCCCGCACGCAGGGCCGAGCGGATTTCCGCTTCTGTTAACTCTTCGCCTTCAAGGTATTTTGCCGTGAGGGCGTCGCTGGTTTCTGCTACGGACTCGATCAGCTTGGTGCGGTATTCTGCGGCGAGTTTTTTTACCTCATCGGGGATTTCTATTTCCTCGATATCGGTGCCGGTGTTGTTGTTGTAGATGTAGGCTTTCATTTCCACTAAATCTACAATTCCCCGGAAGTTTTCTTCGCTGCCGATCGGGATTTGGACTGGTACGGCGTTCGCTCTCATGCGATCGCGAATTTGACCGTAGACTTTGTAGAAGTTTGCACCCATCCGATCCATTTTGTTGACGAACACGATCCGCGGTACTTTGTACCGATCTGCTTGTCGCCAAACTGTTTCCGATTGCGGCTGCACTCCCCCTACCGAGCAGAACACTGCGATCACTCCGTCGAGCACTCGCATCGAGCGTTCAACTTCGATCGTGAAGTCTACGTGTCCGGGAGTGTCGATGATGTTGATTTTGTAATCTTTCCAACTGGTGGTGATAGCAGCGGCAGTAATCGTGATTCCCCGTTCCCGCTCTTGCTCCATCCAGTCAGTGACTGCTGTTCCCTCGTGCACTTCACCCATTCTGTGAACCATGCCTGAATAGAACAGAATTCTTTCAGTTGTTGTTGTTTTGCCCGCGTCAATGTGGGCGGCGATGCCGATGTTGCGAGTTTTTTCTAGCGGGACGGTACGTGCCACAGCTACCTCCTTGATTTTGTGTTGCTGTTATAATACTATTATACTACACAGAACCCGATCTTGCACTCCCAGCCACTTACCGTATAAGTATATGGAGCTTATTGTTACATTTTAATATTTTTTGCAACATTTGTTTACAAAAATATTAAGTATGCGAGATGGAGGATTCACAGAGTGCGTAATTTTTTGATTTTCGGAGTTTTGAGTTTGCCTGGGCGATCGCCACTGCGCCAAGAGAAGCAATCTCAACACCCAAAACTTACGCTTGCCAATCCCTCACTCGATGCTTTCATACCGCACGACCGGCCTGTTCTCCATGCCCGATTTGGCTTAGTACCGATAGTGAGCAAAAGCCTTGTTAGCTTCGGCCATGCGGTGTGTTTCTTCGCGCTTGCGAATAGCACTGCCTGTTTCGTTGGCTGCATCCATCAGTTCGTTAGCCAGCTTGGCGGCCATCGAGCGGCCGGTGCGGGCGCGAGCAAATCTGATCAGCCAGCGCAGGGCGAGGGTGGTTCCGCGATCGGAACGCACTTCCATCGGCACTTGGTAGGTGGCGCCACCTACCCGGCGGGCTTTAACTTCTACCAAGGGTGTAGCGTTTTTGACTGCTTTTTCAAACAAGTCTAACGGTTCGGCTCCCGTGCGTTCTTGGATGGTTTTCATGGCATCGTAGACGATGCTGGAGGCCACGGATTTTTTGCCGTGCTGCATGATCCGTCTCACCATCATGCTTACCAACCGGCTGTTGTAGGTTGGATCTGGGGGAACTGGACGTTTTTGAATAACTGTGCGGCGAGACATAGTTTTATTGGGGTTTTTTGATTTTGATTGATTGAATTTGGGGTTGTGAGTTCAAATTTTAGATCGGCGATCGAACTTAATTTTTGCTGGCTCATCCCCGGCGATCGGGCGTCAGTGCTATTTTTTCTCTTTAGGACGCTTGGCCCCGTACTTGGAACGACCTTGCTTGCGGTCTTTCACCCCGGCGGTGTCTAATGTACCGCGAATGATGTGGTATCTAACTCCGGGCAAATCTTTTACCCGACCGCCCCGGATCATTACTACCGAGTGTTCTTGTAAGTTGTGACCAATCCCGGGGATGTAGGCTGTCACTTCAAAACCAGAAGTCAGCCGTACCCGAGCCACCTTCCGCAGCGCCGAGTTGGGTTTTTTCGGGGTGGTCGTGTACACTCTGGTGCATACTCCGCGGCGCTGGGGGCAACTCTTGAGAGCTGGCGATTTGGTTTTTTTCTGCGTTTGTTCCCGTGCTGAACGGATGAGTTGCTGAATAGTGGGCATGAGTTACGGCATTTCTAGCTTTTTGCTGAATATAGTGATTTGGCGGCATCCGCACTGAAAGTCCCTTCCCTTCAGGAGGGACGGGATATATGAAAATAATTATGGGTAAGTGAGGATACCAGACTCCATATATTACACCACTAGACTTTTTTTGGCAAGGAATTTGCGAGTACGGGCGATCGAACTTCCAGCAAGCAAGGAAGTTGGGACGAGGATCTCGCCCGCGAGTGCCTAATATGTGGCATATTATTAATTAATTCAAGCTCAAATTTAATGGGGATCACAGCCGTCAGCCAAATTTATGACGGTTTTATGACGGTCGATACTTCGATCGCCTCACCATCTTCGGCAGACTCCCGTCAACCGAGTGCGCGCGATCGCATCACAGTCTGGGCCCGATCCATATCACATAAACTTATCTAAAATTGCCGGATAATCAGAGATACACATTGAGTTAACTGCATGAGATGAGAACCAAAGCTTACATTTCCGAACAGACATTTTCCGAAGTTTACTTCAACATTTGGAAATTTGGTAAGACCGAGCAAACTGTGTTCCAGAAAATACAACACGCAATTAATTCTGAGAGTCTAAAAAAAATCAGAAGAGCTAAAAATTATCAGCAGACTGCTCTCTGCAGTGCGGCGGAGACGGGTTTCAGTCCAATACTGATTTGATTTAAAGACTTGAAATAACTGCTTTCATAGAATTACAAACAATTCACATAGCGTGAATTAGATTTAAGCCTTTAATTAAAATCCCCTCCCTACAATTAAAGAAACTCAAACTCGGTGCACCAATCAATCTTAAAAGGCAATATTAAGGTAAAATAATAGAGTATGTTTAATTCCACAGAACTGCTGATAGAGGCTTTCATTGAACAACTAGAAAACGGTTACAGCCGCACCTACGGAGGCTACAAATCAGACTATGCCGACATTATTGCCTGGGTCGGAGCAATGGCATTAGAAAACATCGCCAACAGTGACGCTCTTTATCACAATGTAGAACACGCAATTTGCATTACCTTAGTAGGTCAAGAAATCTTGCGGGGAAAACACATTCGCAAGGGCGGAGTCTCCTGCGAAAACTGGCTCCACTACATCATTTCTTTGCTGTGTCAAGACATCGGATATGTCAAAGGAGTCTGCCGACAAGACCAAGTATCAGAAGGATTGTACGCTACCGGAAAAGATGGCATGAGAATTGCACTACCTCCCGGTGCCACAGCCGCCAGCCTAGCTCCTTACCGAGTTGACAGAGCAAAACTGTTCATTGACGAGCGTTTCGGCAACCACAAGCTAATTAATGCCGAGATAATTAAGCAGAACATAGAACAAACTCGTTTCTCGGTGCTTGACGGCAACACTGACGAAGATACACTAAATTATTCTTTAGTTCGCGGTGCTGACTTAATAGGTCAGTTCAGCAACCCGCAATATTTACAGAAAATTGGCGCCCTGTTTTACGAGTTGGAAGAAATCGGTGCTACTAAAATTTTGGGCTGCCGGCATCCGGGCGACTTGCTGCAAAGCTACTCAAAGTTTTATTGGAGTGGAATTTATCCTCACATCAGCGAATCCCTCGGTTACTTGCAGTTGACGCAGGAAGGCAAACAAATTGTTGCTAGTTTGTACGCTAACGTATTTCGTATGGAACACGAACGTTCCGATTCTGAGGCTGCTTGAGTACAGGGGAAGTCATTAGTCATTAGTCATTAGTCATTAGTCATTAGTCATTAGTCATTAGTCATTAGTCATTAGTTATTAGTTATTAGTCATTAGTGCTGTCCCCGAAGAGCAAACGTTGTTAGTAGTTGGTTATTATAACTAGACGGAAATAACGAATTGTCTCGTGTCAGATCGATTTACCGCAATAACATTAGTTCGTTATGAAAGCGGACTTAAGTCCGCACTACAAACCGTTTAAGATGCGATCGTCTATTGGACGTGATATTACCAATTACCCAAGCGTATTTGACTCAACTCATTTCCTGCTCTAGTTCCGAATGATATCTCGGACACAACCAATTGCTCGGTAGCAAAGAAGGCCATCCCTCCCGCAGCGCTTCCAAACAAACCGCACGCACAGTTAACTGACAGTCGAGCAGTTCTACACCAGCTTTTTCAACTTGCTTTTTACCAATTTTTCCAATTGAGTCGTCGCTAAATTCAAAGGTTTTGTGACACTGAATGCAAACCAGATGGTGGTGGTGATGCAATTCCGGTAAATTCAGTTCGTAATGTTTGTGTCCTTCTGCTAATTCTAGTTCGCGCAAAATGCTAATTCTTGCTAATAAGTGCAGCGTTCTATAGACAGTAGACAAGCCTATTCGTTCTCCTTGACTTTGCAAAATATTGTATAATTCTTCTGCACTTAAATGATTGCCTTGTCGCAAATTTTGAAACACATTCAAAATTGTTTCTCGCTGGGGAGTCAGGCGACATCCTCTCTGGTTTAGTTCGACTTTGAGTGAGTTGCTGCTGTATATATTCATCACTAATTTATCCCAATAATTGTTATAATTTCCCCCTCTGTCAGGGGGAGTTTACTAGATCCTAATTCCGGTTGCTAAAGGTGGAATAGAAGGATTAATTGTCTGTTTTTCTGCATAATCTTTGTGAGCTCTAGAGCAATGTTGCTGGCAAGAATTGGCAAAACAAGTCTTTGGTTCAAAGTCTGTACAGCCGATCGCATCCTCAGTACAAGCAACGCACGGCCACACCGTACACTTGAGACGGTAGTCATTCGTAAAAAATTCGCAATTGGAACAAGGAATTTGATGCAGGCGCCGGAGTTGCTGGAATCCTTCTCGCAATGCTAGCCAAGCACTCCACAAAAACACGAGCATCAAAATACTGATACAGAAGCAGTAAATAACAACAGTCATAGGGTAATTTCTCAAAGTATACACAAATTAGAAACAGATTTAAGTCAGCAATAAAGTAGGAAAGAACTTGGTTTCTGACTTAAATCGCCTTCAGCTTCTATTCAAACGGGCGCGAGAAGCGTGCCAGATGTGACCGACAAGGGCTAATATACCCAAGAAAAATTGTGCGTTTAGGCGGGCATTACCAACCCAAAACTTAAAATTCGCTTCATCCTTTTCCAAGTCGTTAACGCTAGCAATTGTCACAGTTCTTTCCATCGTAAAATTAATATCTGGGCAACTTTTAACTCGAATATTGTTGCCCTTAGCCTCTGACGGGGTGACAACCCCGTTAAAACATAGACTCAATCAAGGACATAGCTCTCATACCCTTCTGAAAAAATGGCAATTTATTAGGTCTTATTTTCATTAATTCAACAACTATTTCCTGACAATATT
>NZ_JADEWT010000061.1 GCF_015207505.1 Tychonema sp. LEGE 06208 | reverse complement strand
TTAGTGCTACTGCCAGTGGAGGGAATGTAAGTCGTGGTGGCAAGATTTCGGTCTTGTCGGACGCGGTTCCTTGTGAATCTGGAAGCCCCCGTCATAGCGGTACTCCGCTTGACGGTGGGTAATTCACCCTCGAATGATTGAGAACTACAATACACTTTCATTATCCTGAGAGTTAGCGCCACACTCTTGAAATAGATTCGCATTAAATACAGCTGTGGTATGTCATCAAGTTGCCTGAACCCGACCCAAAAGCAGTCGGTACAGTAAAGCGAGCTGCGTTCGTTCAAGGGAAATTTGTAGCAATCGCTGTCCGGCTTTGGCTGCAACGTTCGCTGTCCTTCATATTTCTCAACGCTGTTTACTAGGAAATAATTGCAACAGTCATGCTAATATCCCTCTAAAGATAGTTAAGTATCTTTTGCAATAAACTTGAACCTTTTGGCAACCTGATTCAGGAATCGGGCCCAAAAACATCAAGCATTTAACCTATACCAGAACGATCGTGTCTTATTTGCCCCAAGTGCTTTGCTTGAGTGCCAGCCCGCACCTACAAGCGTTCGATCGCCCATTGCTGCAATCCCTGGCACAGCATATTCCAATCGCTAGCTGGGAATACCAACAAACACCCGACGAGCCCTGTTCGCTCGACATTGCATTGGTGTCGCTGCACGACTATTTGAAACACCGCCATCAGCCAATTCATCTGATCGGTCACGGAATTAGCGGACTGTTGGCGTTGCTGTACGCTCAGCGACATCCCGAACGAGTGCTCGCGCTCACTTTGCTGTCAGTGGGTGCATATCCCGCTGTGGATTGGCAAGCGCACTACTACGCTCAGCGCCAACTGCTACCCTGTAGCCGTCAGAGCCTTTTGACTCGAATGGTGGACTTGTTGTTTGGCTGCTCGCCCCAAGCTATGACGGCAGCATTGGTGAAAATTTTGGAGCAAGATCTCGACGATTCACTGTCTCCCCACAGTCTTGTCAAATGCCTGAGTTTAGCGCCGATTCGAGTAACAGTGCCGCTGCTAGTGTGCGGCGGTGTGGATGATGTTGTCGTCGATCCGCATCAACTTCGCAGTTGGCGATCGAAATACGATCGGGAATTAGAAGCCACTTCACGGCTTTGGGTTTGCCCGGGCGGACGCTATTTCTTTCATTTTTTCTACCCGAAACAGACAGCAGAAGCGATTTTGGACTTTTGGCAGGCGCTGCCCTCAACCCATAACAACTGCTTATCGAAGAATTTGTTTTCAGCGTCCAATTCTTAATTTCAAGCTGCTTCGATTCTCGTTGAGCAACCGCAATCTCAGCTTAAACGGTAACAGACCTCACGTCCCACCCGATCTTTTCTGCGGTTAGAGACACTTCTGAACTATACAATTGGGATGCACCCGGATTTGATATTACTTCCCTATTTCAACGCTACCAACCCCAAAAGGGCAAGTGGGCTAAAGTATAATTATTTGTGTACAGCACTTTGCAATTAACTGTTACCTTAAAAAAAGCATACATATATTAACAAAGTAAATGTGCGATCCCTCTGAGAGCGGCAGCTTATTGACAATAGATTTGAATGCCTCCCGACCGCCCTTCGCTACAGACCTTACGCTACAAGTCTTAGTTAGAACCTGTTTTGACTGGCCAGCCCCATCGCCCCTCCCAACCCTTGCTTATTGACACCAGCCTCCTAAAATATTTACTTATCATTCAAATTTAATATTTGTTTTATAATCACAGCAAGAGTACGGTAAACTGAATAACTAACACAAGAAAATGTGGAGTTCGCTTTAAGCGAGTTCGCACAACTTGGTCGATGGCAATATTGAGTTAATCAAAAGTGTAAAATCAGCAGGGATATTTGAAAGACTTATGCTAACAATAAATCTTTCGACCCCTCCTGCTTTCCGTGCGCTCACAATAGTTCGCTAATAGACCTTTAGCAAACTGCAAAAAAGCGCTTTGATAAACTTCAGTGATGTCGTTACAGAAGATTTATGAATAGGAACGAAGGCTAGGCTATGACAAAATTTTCAGAGCAATTTTCTCGACGTAAATTTATCGTTACCGCAGGTGCATCCGCAGTCAGTACAATACTCCTCAAAGCTTGTACTCCCCCAGAACCAGTTAGTACAGCAGGTGCCGGCGGTGGGACTACTACAGGCGGGGCCTCCCCAGCGGCCACATCACCAGTTGCTGTGGCCAACGAGAAAAGAGTAGAGGGCATCGAAACCACAAAAGTTATCTTGGGATATATCCCGATCGTCGAAGCAGCAGGGTTAATTATTGCCAAAGAAAAAGGTTTTTTTGCCAAGTATGGCATGACCGAAGTGGAAGTCGCCAAACAAGCCAACTGGGGTTCGGCTAGAGACAACTTAGAAATCGGCTCTGCAGGTGGCGGTATTGATGGAGGCCAGTGGCAAATGCCCATGCCTTATCAAATTAGTGAAGGTCTGATCACCAAAGGTAGCGTCAAAATTCCGATGTATGTTCTAGCCCAGTTGAACACTCAAGGAAATGGAATTGCGATCGCCGGAAAACACAAAGGCAAAGGCATCGGGCTCAAACTAGACCAAGCGGCCCAAGACTACATGAAAGGTCTCAAAAAAGCAGGCACGCCCTTCAAAGCAGCCTACACCTTCCCCAAAGCCAACCAAGACTTTTGGATTCGCTACTGGCTAGCAGCTAACGGCATCGATCCCGACACAGAAGCCGAGTTGCTAACAGTACCGTCAGCCCAAACCGTAGCCAACATGAAAACCGGCAGCATGGACGGTTTCAGTACCGGCGACCCCTGGCCCCTGCGGATCGTCCAAGAGGACATCGGCTTCATGTCCGCCCTCACAGCCCAAATCTGGAAAGATCACCCCGAAGAGTATCTAGCTATGCGGAGCGACTGGGTAGACAAACACCCCAAAGCCACCGAAGCCATGCTAGCAGGACTGATCGAAGCGCAGCAGTGGTGCGACAAACCAGAAAATCGCGCCGAATTAGTTGCCATTACTTCTGGCAGAAACTACTTTGACGTACCTCCGGCAGTTTTGACACCTCCCTACCAGGGTAAGTACATGATGGGTGATGGTCAACCAGAGATCGACGATTTCAAAATGAGCCCGCTGTACTGGAAAGACGGCCTCGGCAACGTTTCCTATCCTTATAAGAGTCACGATTTGTGGTTCTTAACCGAAAGCGTGCGCTGGGGCTTCCTGCCAACCAAAACCTTGGCGGATAAAAAGATGATCGATAAAGTCAACCGCGAAGATTTGTGGAAAGCCGCAGCAAAATTGGCCGGGGTTGCTGATGCTGACATTCCCAAAAGTACGTCTCGCGGTATTGAAAAGTTCTTTGATGGCCAAGAATTTAACCCGGAAAAGCCAGAAGATTACCTCAAGAGTTTGGCGATTAAAAAAGTTTAATGGGTCAAAGCTGACCGTAATTTAGCCTCAAAAAATTACGGTCATAAAAAATAGCGCAAACATAGGAGATTAATAGGATGGCTGTAAGTACAAATCGAAGGGATCGAGGCTCTGCACAAGGAGCGTTTGGAGAGTTTTGGAAGAAAAATTCACCAAATATTTTGCCGCCAATTTTAGGAATTTTGGGATTTCTGTTAGTTTGGCAATTCCTGTCGAGCACGGGACTGATCAAACTGCCGGGGCCGATCAGCGTTTGGACTGACGAACGGACTCGGGTATTGTTGCTGTATCCTTTCATGAATTCCAAAACCTACGGAATCGGCTTGTTTTGGCAAACTTTGGCTAGTTTGGAACGGGTAGCAAAAGGCTACACTCTCGCCGCTGCTGTAGGAATTGCTGGGGGTGTTTTGGTAGGTACAAATCCGTTGCTGAACAAGGCTTTAGACCCGATTTTTCAGTTTTTGCGGATGGTTGCGCCTCTGGCTTGGGTGCCGATCGCCCTGGCTGCACTACAACAAAACGAACCTGCTGCTTTGTTCGTGATTTTTATCACCGCAGTTTGGCCGATTTTGATCAACACCGCTGAAGGTGTTCGCCAAATTCCCGATGACTATAACAACGTGGCGAAAGTGCTGCAACTGACTCGGAAAGAGTATTATTTCAATATTTTGTTTCCGTCGGCGCTTCCTTACATTTTTACGGGATTGAGAATTGCGATCGGGCTGGCTTGGCTGGCGATTATTGCAGCGGAAATTGTGATGTCAGGGATTGTTGGTATCGGCTTCTTTATTTGGAACGCTTACCAGCAAAACTACATCAGCGAAATTCTCTTAGCGGTGTTCTACATTGGGGCTGTTGGTTTGTTCCTCGATCGCATGATGGCTTGGTTGCAGCAAAAGATTGCTCCTAGTCAAGGAAAGTAGGACTGTTTAATTCTTCACCAAATTCTACTCGTTCCCAGGAAGAGCCTGGAAACGCAGATGCTTTGGCTCTGCCTCGAATTTTACTCCTAGAAAAGTGAGGCAGAGCCTCGCTTACATGGGTTCCTAGGCTCTGCCTGGGAACCAGTTAAACCAGTTAAATTTCTAGCAGTTGTTCGATCGAAACAAATAACAAACAGTCAACAGTCAACAGCTAGCAAAATAACCAACTACAAAAAAGGCAAGAAAACCATGTCAGTTTTGATTGCGGTAGAACAAGTCGGAAAAACATTTCATTTGTCAGACGGCGGCACGTACATAGCCCTCAAAGGCATCGACTTAGAAATTAAAAAAGGCGAATTTATCTCCCTAATCGGACACTCCGGCTGCGGCAAATCTACCCTACTAAATATGGTGGCGGGTTTGGATCTGCCCACAGAAGGATTGGTGACGATCGAAGGACAAAGAATTACCAAGCCAGGCCCCGATCGCATGGTAGTATTCCAAAACTATTCGCTGCTACCCTGGCGGACAGTCAGAGAAAACATTACCCTAGCCGTAGACTCGGTAATGAACGGTTTACCGAAAGCCGAACGCCTCGAAATCATCCAAAAACACATCGACATGGTGGGCTTGGCTCCCCACGCGGAAAAGCAACCTGCACTGCTCTCCGGCGGACAAAAACAGCGCGTGGCGATCGCCCGTGCTCTAGCTTTGCGCCCCAAACTGTTACTCTTGGACGAACCCTTCGGCGCTTTGGATGCTTTGACTCGCGGCAACTTGCAAGAAAAGTTGATGGAAATCTGCCAAGAGTACGAAATCAGCGCCCTGATGGTAACGCACGACGTTGACGAAGCAGTGCTGTTGAGCGATCGCATCGTCATGCTCACCAACGGCCCTGAATCGAAGATTGGCGGCATCCTCGAAGTAGACATCCCCCGCCCCCGCAAGCGCATGGAAGTAGTCACGCACCCCAGCTACTACGCCCTGCGGAGCGAAATGATTTACTTCCTCAACCAGCAGAAACGAGTCAAAAAACTGCGGGCGCGCAAAGTACCCGCGATCGCCCGCCACGGCCTAGAAAAAGTCAACCTCGAACTCGGCTTCATCCCCCTCGCCGCCTGCGCTCCCCTAGCCATCGCCAAAGAAAAAGGCTTATTTGCCAAACACGGACTCGATGAAGTCCACCTCGTGCGGGAAACAAGCTGGCGCGGCATCGTAGACGGCATCGCCGCAGGCTACTTAGACGCAGCCCATATGCCCTCTGGGATGGCCGCGTGGTTGAGCTTGGGAGGCCACCAAGAAAAGCCAATACCAACCGTTACAGCCCTCACCATGAGCCGCAACGGCAACGCAATTACCCTCGCGAGGCGCTTTTACGACCAAGGGATCTACACTCTTGCAGATTACAAAGAAATGCTGCGCCGAACCCCCGCCCAAACTCACCGCATGGGCATCGTTCACCCTTCATCGATGCACAACCTGCTGCTGCGCTACTGGCTGGCTTCCGGCGGCATTGACCCCGATCGCGATGTTTCGCTCAAAAACATCCCTCCAGCCCAGATGATCGTGGACTTGCAAGGCGGCACGATTGACGGTTTCTGCGTTGGCGAACCTTGGAACCTGCGCGCCGCGATGGAAGGAGTCGGCTTTACTGTAGCTACGGATTTGGAACTGTGGCCCGGACACCCGGCAAAAATTCTAGGAGTTCGAGAAGAGTGGGCGAATGCTTACCCCAATACTCACATTGCTCTAGTCAAAGCTTTGCTGGAAGCTTGCCATTATTGCAGCGATCCGGCCAATGCTGAAGAAGTTTCCGAAATTGTGGCGGGACGCGAGTACGTCGCTACTGACAAGAGTTACATCCAAATTGGCGATCCGAAATCTGCAGCTTGCAATCTGGATACTCCAATGCGGGAATACGCCCACCACTTGTTCGCCGGAGACGGAGTAAACCGCCCCAGCCGCACCGAACAGTTGTGGCACATGGTGCAGATGGCGCGCTGGGGCGATACTGTGTTCCCCCGCAACTGGGTAGAAATTCTGGAACGGGTAGTCCGCGTCGGCCCCTTCAGCACGGCGGCCCGAGAGCTGGGGATGTCTGATATTACTTACACTCGGGGTTCTCTCCGCTTGTTTGATGGCTCCGTGTTTAATGCTGACGATCCGATCGGCTATCTCAACAATCTCGCGATCAAACGCGATTACACGATGGCTGAAGTGATTCTGGATTCTGGCCGCAGAGCTGCTTAAGGAATTGTGTAACTTTGAGTTGCCAGTTTTGAGGTAGAAAAAATTCATTAGTAGGTTGGGTTTAGTCCCTAAATTCAACCTACAAAAAACTAGAGGAGCAATTGCATTCATTCGATCGCTCTTCTTGAAATTATCTGCGTCGATCTGCTTTATATAGCAACCGCCAAGGTAGTTATAACATCACATTACGATCGACCAAATTAGTAGAAGCTCACTTCCCCAACAACTTATTGTCAAAATAAACGATCAATCTTATCAACCAGCCGCCACCCACCAACAAGAAAAATGTAGGGTGAATTTATTGGTAAAATGTTGATGTAGTCGTAGATGGGGCTGGTTTATGAAATTATTTGTGGGTTTCATAGATTGTTGGTGAAGCGAGAATCTACAGGATTTTGGGATACTTATTTGTGAGTCGAACCCCACCACAAATAAAAATCTACGACCGCGATAATTTGTCCCGCTTGACTTTCATCGGTTGCTAGATATGCGGTTAATCTATCAATCAAAAATTTAGGCAATTGCTAGTCTACTTTTGAACACTGGCGACAAACTTACCATTCATATCAAATCCGTTAGCATCGGAATAGTAAATTAACAGTTAACAGTTAACAGTTAACAGTTAACATCATTTCGGTACAACCGGAATTGGTATCACAACTCAATTAATTGCGATCGCTAATCACCCACTAACGACCTCCAAAACCCATGATTAATACTTCTCCAAACCAGACGAACACCAAAACCCAAATCCAACAACCGCACGATCGCCGCCAGCCGTTTTTGGTGATGGACAATGTTCATAAAGTATATCCAAACGGTTACAGGGCATTAGAAAACGTTAACTTGACCGTAGCTGAGGGAGAGTTTATTACTCTGATCGGACACTCTGGCTGTGGCAAATCCACACTATTAAATATGGTGTCCGGTTTTAGCCATCCCAGCGAGGGCACTGTGTCGATTAACGGGCAGCGGATTGTTAAGCCTGGCCCCGATCGCATGGTAGTGTTTCAGGGTTACGCTTTGTTGCCTTGGCGGACTGTATTTGAAAATGTTTACATTGCCGTTAACGCTGTATTTCCTAACAAATCTAAGGTCGAAAAAAATGCGATCGTCAAAGAACATTTGGCGATGGTGGGGCTCACAGAAGCTGCTGACAAAAGACCACCGCAAATTTCAGGGGGGATGAAACAGCGGGTGTCCATCGCCCGCGCTTTGGCAATTCGCCCCCAGGTGCTGATTTTAGACGAACCTTTCGGTGCTCTCGACGCAATTACCAAGGAAGAATTGCAGGAAGAGTTGCTGAAAATCTGGAACGATCACCGCTGTACGGTGTTGATGATTACTCACGATATTGACGAAGCGCTGTTTTTGGCCGATCGACTCGTGATGATGACTAACGGCCCGTCAGCGACCATCGGCGAGGTTATGGAGATTCCTTTCCCCCGTCCGCGCGATCGGGTACAAATGATGGAAGATCCCGAATACTACAACCTGCGGAACTACGCCCTAGACTTCCTGTTCCGTCGCTTCGCTCACGATGACGACGCTTAAACCCTTGGAGATTGGGACTTTAAAATGGGCAATGCTGGAAAATTAAAGCCCCAGCATTTCCCCAATTTCAGGGAACATCGCTGCGGGTGAGATGTCGCTGGTGCGATCCTCTTCGAGGGCTTCGCTAACGGGTAAACTGGAGCTTAATTGTTGGGGATAAGTTTTTCGACAAAGTTCGGATCTTTTTCTTAACTTTTACGTCTACCCGCTAAGAGACCCGATTGCCTAGCTGTCCGTAAGCTGGCATGAATTTAGCCCAACTTTGACCGAAGGTGGGCTTCTTTCCTATGTTATTCACTGTTTTTGCTAAATTGACGCTTGGTGCATTCCACCCTTTTAACTGTCACAGGCCCAATGTTGATTAGTGTTTTATCGATTAATATTTTGCCAATCTAGCAGTTATCAGTAGGGAAACGGCACTGCCCTGTCCGGCGCTGGACTCTGCTTTTAACAACATAATCGGGTAGGGAAACGGCACTGCCGTCTCCGGCGCTGGACTCTGCTTTTAACAACATAATCGGGTAGGGAAACGGCACTGCCCTGTCCGGCGCTGGACTCTGCTTTTAACAACATAATCGGGTAGGGAAACGGCACTGCCGTGTCCGGCGCTGGACTCTGCTTTTAACAACATAATCGGGTAGGGAAACGGCACTGCCGTGTCCGGCTGGACTCTGCTTTTAACAATTGGCCTCAGATTGATGATTGTAGCTTTTTTAAATTAGTATTACTCAAGTTTGCACCGAAAACTCCTCTGAGTCAATATCCCAATTTACCCAGCGAATTGCCTCTTTAGCAGATGTCACATCAGGCGGCACTCGCAACGCATGAATGTGTCCGGTGCTCGGACAAATCATTTTTAACAGATAAATATCTTCTTTTTTCGGAACATCCTCATCGTCCTCGAAATCATCTGGATCGAAGCCATCAATATCAGCATCAATTTTGAGCAGCGTGTATTCTTTCCAGCAATCTAACTCTGTTGCTTGCAGTTCCGAGCAAATTCTAGCATAACCAATTCCCTGAATTAATACTCGTCTTAATTCAGCATTTTTTTCTTCTAAAAGCCATTGTGCTTGCCACAGATTGGGGTGAATGTGTCCGTATTTTTCAGGTAATGTTACACCGTGGTAGGAATAGATTTTGTAACCGTCGGGAAATTCCAGTGCAGGTTCTCCTTCTGCGTGGAGGCGGTATTCGCTGTCAAGGCTAAGCTGACAAGGGCGCGAGCACACAATGCAGGTATCATCTAACAAAATAATCCAGCCGCATTCTGCTAAAAGCTGGTTCAGGCATTCAAAAACTTTCTGTGCTTCTGGTTTGATAATAATGCCCAAGGAAACACAGAATTCAGCAACACCGAGAGCCTCAACCAAGTATTTCGGAGTAAGTTTTGGTCTTGAATATTTCCAATAATTGGCAAAGTCTGTGTTAAATTGTTGTTCTAGCTGTTCCTCCCATATACTTAACTCCGAAAGTTCTTGCCGCAATTCTGTTATCAAGAAAAAGGGGTGCAGCGCATCTTCTACCCGTTTTTTTAGTCGCTTTATCAAATCAGTGTCATTGGATCTTTTCAGCGGTATTTGTGCTACCCCTCCGTTGGGGCTACTGCAAAAAGTTATTTCAGAGGCCTTTAAACCCAGGATCTCGCAGACAGACTTAACGGCGGCTGCGGCTTTGGGGTTAGAGATGGGTTTGGTAGAGTTGACGAGAGTTCCCCACTTTTGACGACACGCTTCGATTAGAGCCTTATGTTCAGGTTTAAAATTTACATTCAGAGAAGTCAAATTAGTCAGAGATTGCAGGGGTGTGATGTCTGATATTTGATTGTTGTGCAGATTCAGCCAACTCAAATTAGTCAGAGATTGCAGGGGTGTGATGTCTGATATTTGATTGTTGCGCAAATCCATAAAACTCAAATTAGTCAGAGATTGCAGGGGTGTGATGTCTGATATTTGATTGTTGTACAGATGCAGATCAGTCAAATTAGTCAGAGATTGCAGGAGTGTGATGTCTGATATTTGATTGTTGGCCAGATTCAGATAAGTCAAATTAGTCAGAGATTGCAGGGGTGTGATGTCTGATATTTGATTGTTGTACAGATGCAGATGAGTCAAATTAGTCAGAGATTGCAGTGGTGTGATGTCTGATATTTGATTGTTGGAGAGATACAGCTTAGTCAAATTAGTCAGAGATTGCAGGAGTGTGATGTCTGATATTTGATTACAGTGCAGATACAAATTAGTCAAATTAGTCAGAGATTGCAGTGGTGTGATGTCTGATATTTGATTGCCGTACAGATTCAGATGAGTCAAATTAGTCAGAGATTGCAGTGGTGTGATGTCTGATATTTGATTGTTGGAGAGATACAGCTTAGTCAAATTAGTCAGAGATTGCAGGGGTGTGATGTCTGATATTTGATTGTTGTACAGATGCAGATCAGTCAAATTAGTCAGAGATTGCAGGGGTGTGATGTCTGATATTTGATTGTTGTACAGATTCAGATGAGTCAAATTAGTCAGAGATTGCAGTGGTGTGATGTCTGATATTTGATTGTTGTACAGATGCAGATCAGTCAAATTAGTCAGAGATTGCAGGGGTGTGATGTCTGATATTGGATTGTTGGAGAGATACAGATGAGTCAAATTAGTCAGAGATTGCAGGGGTGTGATGTCTGATATTGGATTGTCGAACAGATTCAGATGAGTCAAATTAGTCAGAGATTGCAGGGGTGTGATGTTTGATATTGGATTGTCGAACAGCTCCAACTTATTGCTACTTGACAGTATCTGGTTCGCTTCATAAATGTCAGAAGTGCCAACTTTTTTTAACAGCACTTCAACTGTATATCTTGCTGCTTCTGAAAGGCTATCTTTGTTCAAGCACCAGTCGGCAAAGCTGCTGAATTCTGCGGGATTTGGTTGTTGTTCAGACATAAAATTGTTGTAAATTAGGAGAATATCAGACTAGGACTTACGCACGGGTGGCCAGAAACCGGGTTTTTACGAGATTATTCGCAGGCAGCCCGCAGATTAGGTAAAAAACCCGGTTTCTTGGATCTTGGTGAGTTGAGGACTGTACTTGTTAAACATGGTTGGGGAGTTTCAAGTTTGCACGTTAAATTCGTCAGGCTCTATTCTCCAGTTTACCCAGCGAATTGCCTCTTTAGCAGATGTCACATCAGGCGGCACTCGCAACGCATAAAGCAATCCCGTATTCAGAAAGCTCATTTTCAACGAAAAACTGCTAAAGAACGCTCCAATGCGTCGAAATCGTCCTCAAAATCGATTTTTAACAGGGTATGTATCCCTGGCAAGTGTCTAATTTAGTGGCTGCTAGTTCTTGACAAATACGATCGCACAAAATGACATCCAATCCTGTAAATGCCGATCGCACAAGCACCCACTTTAATCATTTCCACAGCGTGCGATCGATCGCCAAAAGTGGAAAGCGATCTCGCCCTCCACTTTTCGCTATCAACTGGAATCTGAGCTTTTTGTGCAGACTAAGGTTTGTTAAACCTTAGTCTGCGACATACCGCCAACCTTGGGGCTCATATTCGCGCTGAATCCGCACCATCCAATTACCTTCAGGAATTGCGATCGCATGGTGTTCTTCGTGACTCAATAAAGCTGTCGGCGAAAGCACTCGCAAGTACAGAGTACCGTCTTTTTCGTACAGTTCAGCTTTCCCCTCAATAATTTGGTGAGAATGTCCCGTGACTTCACCTTCGGCGAGAGTTAGGTGAGGTTTCTTTTCTCCTGCGATTTGCGGTACGGGGGTGAGAATTACGTCGCCTTGTCGGATGGGCTGCATAGGTTTTTTCTAATTTTTGTTTGCTGATGTCGATCGAGCTTTCGTACTACTATTTTATTGCCTCTTACGGTGGCATGACTGTTGAACAATTGAAAAAATATATCGATGAGCAAGATATATCTGTTGAATAAACAGACTTATTGTGCTTTGATGTCGTCATCCACCCTCTCACTGCTTAACGCTTGCGCTTGTAAGGTTGTAAGTCGGTGGAATCAAGCGCGTCACCGCACCTCCGATCCCACACCAATCGAGGCGACGAGCGATCGGGGATTCCGGTCTTTTTAGCTAAAATTTGTTACAATTTGTAAAAATACTGGATAAGGACTTGTAAAATGCGGGTTGCGATCGCAGGTGCGGGACTGGCTGGAATGACCGCAGCAGTCGATTTAGTCGATGCTGGCCACGAAGTAGAAATTTTTGAATCTCGCCCCTTTGTCGGCGGCAAAGTAGGCAGTTGGGTAGATCCCGACGGGAATCATGTGGAAATGGGTTTGCACGTCTTCTTCGGCTGCTATTATAACTTATTTGCTCTGATGAAAAAAGTAGGAGCTTTTGACGATTTGCTCCTCAAAGAACACGTTCACACTTTTATCAATCGAGGGGGCGAAACTGGTTCTTTAGATTTTCGCTTTCCGGTGGGTGCTCCGTTGCACGGTTTAAAGGCATTTTTTACTACATCCCAACTATCAGTACAGGACAAAATTCAAAATGCGATCGCCCTCGGAACTAGCCCCATCGTCCGAGGTTTGATCGACTTTGACGGAGCAATGAAAACTATCCGCGATTTGGATAAAATTAGCTTTGCTGACTGGTTTCGCGGTCAAGGCGGCAATCAAAACTCCCTCAAAAGAATGTGGAATCCGATCGCCTACGCACTAGGTTTTATCGACACCGAAAATATTTCTGCCCGGTGTATGTTGACAATATTCCAATTCTTTGCAACAAAAACCGAAGCCTCTATGATGCGGATGCTAGCCGGTTCTCCCAGCGAATATTTGCACAAACCAATTGTGGAATATTTGGAAAGCAAAGGAACCAAAATTCATACTAGGCGCAGAGTCCGAGAAATTCAGTTTCAAGAAGCAGCAGAAACCCGCGTCACAGGCCTGGTAGTAGCGAACGGCGAAACAGAAGAAAATATCACCGCCGATGCCTACGTTTTCGCCTTAGACGTGCCGGGGATTCAAAAAATATTGCCGCCAGCTTGGCGCAAATGGTCGGAATTTGACAACATTTATAAGTTGGATGCTGTGCCGGTTGCTACAGTACAATTGCGGTTCGACGGTTGGGTAACGGAACTGGAAGATGAAGCGCAGCGCAAACAGTTGAGCCACGCTGTAGGAATTGATAATTTGCTATATTCAGCAGATGCAGATTTTTCTTGTTTTGCAGATTTGGCGCTGACAAGTCCCAAGGATTACTATAAAGAAGGACAAGGTTCTCTGTTGCAGTTGGTGCTGACACCGGGCGATCCGTTTATCAAACAAAGCAATGAGGCGATCGCCCAACACGTACTTAAGCAAGTTCAGGATTTATTTCCCTCAGCACGGGAATTAAACATGACTTGGTACAGCGTGGTTAAGTTGGCTCAATCTTTGTATCGCGAAGCACCGGGAATGGATGTTTACCGCCCCGCTCAAAAAACTCCTGTGCCTAACTTCTTTTTAGCAGGAAGTTACACTCAGCAAGACTACATTGATAGCATGGAAGGTGCAACACTTTCCGGTCATCAAGCCGCTAAGGTAATTCTCGAAGTTTACGGTCATTAGTCATTAGTCATTAGTCATTAGTCAGTAGTCAGTAGTCATTAGTCATTAGTCAGTAGTCATTAGTCATTAGTCATTAGTCATTAGTCATTAGTCATTAGTCATTAGTCATTAGTCATTAGTCATTAGTCATTAGTCATTAGTCATTAGTCATTAGTCATTAGTCATTAGTCATTAGTTGGTTGTTGGTTATTGGTTCCTATTTGTTGGTAATAATAACCAATAATATCGTTTCCCGTTGCATTGGAATTATATATTTCTATCTATCGACGAGAGTGCAAGCGTCCTCGATCGCTATTTAGGTAGCGATCGAGGACGCTCGCACTCTAATAATTCCGATGCTACCGGATTTGATATAACCAATTCCCCATGCCCCATGCCCCATGCCCCATTCCCAATCTAAAATATCTAAAATCCCATGACTGATTGGTTAGAACATAGCGTACAAGTAGAAGTGGCAATTCCTATCGAATTAGCGTGGGAACTTTGGTCGGATTTAGAACAAATGCCGCGCTGGATGAAGTGGATAGACTCTGTTCGCATTCTTGAAGATAACCCAGAATTATCTCGTTGGAAACTCGCAACGGGCGGGTTAGAATTTAGCTGGCTTTCTCGGATTCTGAAATTAGTGCCGAATCAGATAATTCAGTGGGAATCGGTAGACGGTTTGCCGAATCGGGGTGCGGTGCGATTTTACGATCGCAAAAACAGCAGCATAGTCAAACTGACAGTGGCCTATGGAGTTCCCGGTTGGCTGGCAAAATTGATGGACAATTCATTTCTAGCGCGAGTTGTTGAATCGACTATTCAGGCTGACTTGGAAAGATTTAAAGAATATGCTCTGAATGTTAAAGCGAAAGCTTAAATTCTGAGGACTGAAGTCCAAACGATCGAGCCAGTTTGATGTTCGGACTTCAGTCCTTTAATTTTAATTTGTAACGCCATAGCCGAGATGTCTTGTACCTCAGTATCATAGAAATATGCTGCTGATAGCTTCTCGGTTCAGTTATGGTATCAGTTCTAAAAAAATGTAACTTCAGGCAACATCCAAACCTTGATGTTATCAGCCATCCCCCATCGAAAATCGAAAATCGAAAATCGAAAATGGTATGAGTTATTGCCTAAACCCCGCCTGTCAAAAACCGCAAAATGCCGATCGCACCCAATATTGCCTGAGTTGCGGCTCCAAACTGTTACTCAGAGAGCGTTACCGCGCCATCAAACCCCTCGGGCGCGGCGGTTTCGGTCGCACTTTTTTAGCAATAGACCAAGACAAACCCTCAAAACCGCGCTGTGCAATTAAACAGTTTTTCCCCCTATCCCAAGGAACCAGCAGCAGCGAGAAAGCAGCAGAATTATTCAACCGAGAAGCCGTGCGGCTGGACGAATTGGGGCAACACCCACAAATTCCCGAATTGCTGGCGCACTTTCAACAGGAACGCTATCAGTATTTAGTGCAGGAATTTATAGAAGGTGAGAATTTACAGCAAGAATTAGTGCGAAATGGGCCTTTGGGCACCAATCAAATTTTGAGTTTGCTGAATGATTTATTACCAGTATTGCAGTTCGTGCACTCGCGCAGTGTCATTCACCGAGATATTAAACCGCCCAATATTATCCGCCGCCGTCTTTCTCAAACTCCAATAAATTATAGTTACCCCACATTAACCGGGGAATTAGTTTTAGTTGATTTTGGCGCCGCCAAACTTGTGGAAGGTTTGAGAGAAACCGGTACAGTAATCGGTTCGCCGGAATTCGTCGCGCCGGAACAAATTAGAGGTCAAGCAGTTTATGCCAGCGATTTTTACAGTTTGGGTGTTACTTGCATTTATTTGCTGACTCAAGTATCTCCTTTTGATTTGTTCGATATCAATCAGGATGTTTGGGTTTGGCGAGATTTTTTGAAGGTTCAAATCCCTCCGAAATTAAGCCGCATTCTGGACAAAATGATCGAGTCGAGTCTCAGTCGCCGCTACAAATCTGTAGCTGAGATTCTCCAAGATTTGCAGCCGCAGCAGTCGCCTCCACAGGTTCCCCCGACTCCCGCGCCAATAGCAATTCCAGTGCCACAGACTGCGCCTGCTGTGCAGAATACGGTGCCGCCAACGGTTGCAGGCACGATTATACCTGTGCCCCGGAAGCAGCGGGTTTTGCCGACCCGCGCGCCTACTTGGAGGTGCGTTCATACTCTGGTAGGGCATTCTAATGCTGTCACGTCGGTAGCTTTCAGTCCTGATGGGGCGACTTTGGCTAGCGGGAGTGAGGATAAGACGATTGAGATTTGGAAGTTGGAGGCGGGTAAGCGCTGGTACACTCTCACGGGTCATTCTGACTGGGTGACTTGTGTGGCGTTTAGTCCTGATGGTGCGACTTTGGCTAGCGGTGGTCGGGATAAGACGATTCAAATTTGGGATTTGAATAAGGGTAAGTGGTGGTACGCTTTGCGCGGTCATGAGGATCGGGTTTATGCTGTGGCGTTCAGTCGCGACGGTCAGGTTTTGGCTAGTGGTAGTCGGGACAAGACTGTGCAGTTATGGAATTTGAATAGGGGTAGGCCGATGTCGGTTTTGACTGGTCACGCTGGTGGGGTGGAGGCGGTGGCTTTTAGTCCTGCTGGGGAGTTTTTGGCTAGTGGTAGTCGGGATAAGACTGTGCAGTTATGGGATTGGCGCAATGGTCGATCGATCTGTACTTTAGCAGAGCACGGGGATTGGGTGCGGGCGATCGCCTTTGCTGGAACCCCCTCCAGCTCTTTTGCCGGTCAGACCCCCCCCAGCCCCCCCTTGGTAAGGGGGGGAGTTGGAGAAGGATCGGTTTTGGTTAGTGGGAGTCGGGACGGTACGGCGAAGCTGTGGCGGGTGGATGCAGGGGGGGAAGGTACGCTGTTGCGGAGTATGAGGGACAATTCTGGGGATGTTTTGTGTGTGGCGTTTAGCCCGGATGGTGGGGTTTTGGCGACGGGGAGTCGGGATGGTTCGATTTATTTGTGGGATGTGGCGACGGGGGGTTTGCTGGAACTTCTGACTGGGCACGAGGGGGAGGTTTTGTCGGTGGCGTTTAGTGCTGATGGGGGGTGTTTGGCTAGCGGTGGGGGCGATCGAACTGTGAAGATTTGGCGGGGAATTGGGTTGTAGGGGCGATCGAACGGGATGCAGAAACCGGGTTTTTTGCGGAAAATATTTGCTTGCAGCCCTTGATATTGGTGAAAAACCGGGTTTCTTGGGCGGGAGTCGATAAATTTTTGAATATTTATGCTTGACAGGCGATCGAATGTTGTGCTAATTTATTAATTCGTGAGGACGCATAGCTCAGTTGGTTAGAGCACTACGTTGACATCGTAGGGGTCACTGGTTCGAGTCCAGTTGTGTCCATAGCTTTCTAAACTTTATAGCTAGGTTATTAACTCTGCTTTAGAGAGAAGGAAATGGATTTAGAAACATTACTCGATCGCATAAACCTTGGAGAAGACCAAGACATTGAATTTAAGTCTGCTGACGGTGGTTTTCCCAAAAGCAGTTGGGAAACAGTATCAGCATTTGCTAATACAGATGGCGGCTATATTGTTCTTGGGGTTAAAGAAACTCGCACAGGGTTTGAGGTTTCAGGTGTCCGCAATCCTAATATTTTAATTCAAGAGTTTTGGAATAATCATAATAATTCGCAAAAACTCAACTTCCCAATTTGTGGCAATTCTGACTTGCAAACTTTGAAGATAGAAGCTCATAATTTAGTTGTCATTAAAGTTCCCAGAGCAACAAGAACCCAACGCCCGGTTTTTATTAACAATAATCCCATGATTGGGACATATAAGCGCAATCATCAGGGGGATTACCGCTGCACTGATGCTGAAGTTCGCCAAATGCTGCGCGATGCCAATGATGCACCTCAAGATATCCAAATTTTAGAAGGTTTCGACCTTAGCGATATCGATGCAGAAACATTAAAATCCTTTCGTCAACGGTTTAGCTCTAGAGAACCGGATCATCCTTGGTTGGCATTAGACGATTTGGACTTGTTGCGTCAGTTAGGAGGATGGAGTCGCGATCGCAGCACGGGTAAAGAAGGGTTAACTATTGCTGGTTTGTTGATGTTTGGTCGGGAACGAAGCATTTTAGATGCACTTCCTCACTACCAACTTGATTATCAGGAGCAACTTTCTGGCTATCCAGAAACACGGTGGACTTACAGACTAACACTTGATGGCAAGTGGGAACCTAATTTATTTAACTTCTACTATCGCGTTTATACTCGTTTAGTTAATGATTTAGATGTTCCTTTTCAACTAGACAAAGATGCCGTGCGTCGTGGCGAAACTCATGTGCACGAAGCATTGCGAGAGGCTTTAGTCAACACTCTTATTCATGCAGATCATCAATCAACTCGCCCTTTAATAATTACTAAGTACAAAAATGGTTTTTCGTTTTCTAATCCGGGTCGTCTGAGAATTTCTCTTCAGCAGCTTTACGAAGGTGGCGTTAGCGATCCTCGCAACCCTAATTTGCAAAAAATGTTTCAAATGCTAGGCTTAGGAGAAAAAGCAGGATCTGGCTTTGGAAAGATGATCCGCGCTTGGATAGAGCAGCAATGGTTTCCTTTGGTATCAGAGAACTTAGAGTTAGAGATGACTTTGGTTGCTTTACCAATGGTGAGCATGATTCCCGAAAATGTCGAACAAGAATTAAGGGAAATCGTGGGAGATGACTATTGCGAACTGACAGAATTAGAGCGCATTATTTTGATATTGGCGCATCAATCAGGAGCAATTAGCAATGCTGACATTCAGTGTTACAGCCGAGAACACCCTAGAGATATAGGGGAATGTCTCAAGCGATTCGTCAATAATGGTTGGTTAGAACGCTCTGGTCGGGGGCGTGGAACTCTGTATGCTCTACCAAATAAAGGTGAATCGAATTTGCTTTCACTGCTTCCTAGCTCCGAACATTACGAGCCTAGCTCCGAACATTACGAGCCTAGCTCCGAACATTACGAGCCTAGCTCCGAACATTACGAGGATCTGCGAAAAATTGCTGCACCAATTCGCGACAAAGGTCGCACCAGCAAAGAGCTTGTCGAGCAGGTTATTTTAGAGATTTGCTCCGAACATTACTTACAACTCCGAACATTAGCTGATTTATTGGGTCGTGCGCCAAATAGTGTCAGGAACCACTATGTAAATCCGATGTTAAAACAAGGCTTATTAGAGGCACGGTATCCTAACGAACCAACTCATCCTCAGCAAGCATACAGAACTTTATTGTCTCAAGAAATCAACAAGATTTCTGATACTCAGCCATCTTCTTAAACCCCAGAATAAATCGTTGACACCAACCATCAGCCCACAAGGCCGGAATCTTAAACCTCGCCGCACAGTTGGGATATTTCGATCGCACTTTTAACCAATTTCGATACTAATGCCGTAAGCGAAGCAGACCGAAGGTATCGCCCCCGTACATCCCCAAATCAACCCAACATCCTGTGAAATCCCGATCGCCCACTTGATCGGGGACACGGCACCGTGCCGCGCCCGAGATCCGTAGATTACTTGCGGCAACCTTCGGCGATCGCCATTAACACAGCTTTACGCACTTCAGGATGCGATTTCTCCAGCCCGTTAGCCCGAAAAATCCAGTGTCCGCCGCCCGCGTGCTCGATCGCAATCTTTTGTCCGTCAGGCAAAACAATTTGCCACCAATTCAACACAGTGGCTTTAATCAGTTGGCACTGAATCTCGCTTAATTGAGCCTCCATCAGCTTCAGTTGACGCATGATAGGATTTTGGGCTGAGGATTTCATTATTTTTCTCCTTAAATAAATTGGACTGTTTCTCTGCTAAAATTTCAGTTCTCTGATTTTTCAACTTATTTTCACTTTCTGAACTTTTCGCCTTAATTTCACTTTCTGAACTTTTCGCATTAACTTCCCTTTTAGCACCTTTCGGCTCAATTTTACCTCCAAAACCTTTAGATTTAACTTTACCTTTAGCTGCCGTTGCAGACTGTTCCGCTGCCGGCTTCTTAAATTCCGCGTCCAACTGGTCTAAAATCTCCTCTTGTTCGGGAGTGTGTTCCGCCGGCTGCTCTAGGTTTCTAGGGTTATATTCGTCAACCAACCTCGCCAAAAATTCCGAAACTGACATTCCCGCAGCGGCCGCCTTTTTGGTTAAAAGGTCATAGGTATCGGTTTTGATGCGAATTTGCTTGAGCCGGAGGTTGGGATTGTTGTCAACAGTTTCGGCAATAGTTACTGCGGTAATCCTTTCTTTGGGGATGACATCCACCACTTCTTGCCACTTTTCCTCTAAAGCACAGTCACCGTACTGGTCTGTAACTGCGTGTTTGAACAAAGGCACAACTTGAGCGACACAGCTTGGCAAAATCTCAAATCCGGCTTTGATTAAGCGCAGGCAAATGCCAGCAGATTTGATGATTTGCGTGCAGTAAAAATACTGTCTGCCTAATGCTTGTTCGCAGTAACTTTTAAAAGTTTTGAATTTGTGTTTGTACAATCGCAGTTTTCTGATCGCGTCCAGCATGATTCCTTGCCGCACGTAGTCTAGAAATCCCCTTTTAATTTCCCCTGTCAGGTAGTCTAAATCGTGAAACGGAGATTGATTTTGGATTTCTTCTTCAAAGTCTAGCAGCGGGCCTGCAAAGTGAAAGTTGGAGGCGATATCGCCTAGGTAGAAGTTTTCGGTAGATGTGGTCACGATCGGGAATGGGTGGAGAAATGGAACGATAACACGGAAGTTGTGCGATCGTAAAGTGGAAGTTTTGGTCGGGTTCTTTGATACAATTTTGAGTTGGGTTGTGCTGTAGGTCGATCGACCTTTTACATGGCACCACCTCCGGGCACGTTGAGCAAAAGAGACTTGAGGTATGGGCCCAAGCCCCAAAATACGTTTGGGGCGGTTATTCAAAGCTGCCTGTTTTGAATGTTCGGCTCGTCCGGTCGCCTTTTGTGATGTCAGTTATTTACAACTTTAGTTAAATAATTATAGATTGTCAAGTAAAGTTGTATAACTTTAGTGTTAATGAATCAAGATATAGACTATCTCAAACCAGAAACTATTCAAGAAGCTATCCAATTGGCTGAAGCTACTCAGGAACAACTAGCCCGAAACCTAGGAGTTTCTCTAAATACAGTGAATTCCTGGGTTAATTGTCGGAAAATGCCACGGGCGGACAATTTTTTCGCCCTATGCCGGGAGTTAAAGCTTTCGCCCAAAACCGTCGCTAGATTGCTAGGCATTGAGATCTCCAACATCCCTGACGATATGCCTTCGGTAAAATCGCCCTCGCGATCGGACAACTAACCCGCAGGGGTTCGCCAATCTCTAGGGAAAGAAGCTGGAGTCGCACACCCAAGCCAGGAAAATACGCTTGGGTATGCAGGCACAATTGGTAGAAACTACAAATAAGGCGGTTCTTCAAACCTGCATTTTGACCTTTGAGGCTCGCCCGGCCGCCTTTGCTTTGCCTGTCTACATGAAGTGTACTTCATATTTCAGTAGAAGTCAAGAGGTTCACTTCATGAAACAAGCTTCATGTATTATGGAAGAAAATTCGCAAGAAAAAGAGAAGTCTCCATTAAGGCTTCTCAGAGAACAAGCTGGGCTAACCCGCCCTCAAGTCAAACAACATATCGGCGTTTCTGAGCGGATGCAAGCTGACTGGGAATCAGGAAAGTCCATGCCAACTGTTGAAAACGTTGCTGCACTGGCTAACCTGTACCAAGTTTCTCTAAAAACTATGTTTGAGCTTTTAGGATTAGACGTAACTAAAATTCCCGATGACTTACCAAGTCGATCGCCCTCGGGCCAGGAGAAGTAAGAGCTACATATAGGTTGTCTGCCATAGGAGAGGCGAGGGCGATCGCCCCAGTCATCCCTCAATCAGTAATTTTCCCTCTCAGAGCCTTAATCTGCCCCCGCTTGGTTTTGCTGTCGAGACGCTTGCGCTGGGAGGAGCGAGTCGCTTTGCTGGGTTTGCGCCTTTTCGGGATGACGATCGCACTTTTAATCAATTCTTGCAGCCGCCTCAAAGCCTCCTCCCGGTTTTGTTCCTGGCTGCGGTGTTCCTGCGCTTTGATGACAATCACGCCTTCGGAGGTGATTCGCCCATCGTTGATTTGCAACAAACGCTGCTTGTAGCGATCGGGCAATGAGGAAGCTGGGATATCAAAGCGCAAGTGAATAGCACTCGCCACCTTATTGACATTTTGCCCGCCTGCGCCTTGAGAGCGAATGGCGCTAATCTCGATTTCGCGATCTGGAATGAACACAGTATTAGAAATTTGTAACATGATGAATAAGTGAAATTAAAGATACTGAGAAAGCAGTGCATCTTTTATATATAACTTACTGTAGTTAGGGAACAGGATATTACCCACAATCTGGACGCGGCAGTGCCGTGTCCCTACAATTAATCGGGGTAGGGAAACGGCACTGCCGTGTCCTCTCCGTTGCTATTTTTTGACTAACAGTAAACAGTCAACAATTCCGGGGTGAGTGCAACCGGAATTGATATTATTTAAAATTCTTAGCTATCAGGATGAGTTCGATTAGTTTTTTTCTATCCCATAACTCTACGTCGTTAGATTTAGCAAGTTTGCAAGCATTTTGTGTAAATCTGTTGTTGGTGATTACTAGGGCTTTATTTCCTTTGTAATATCTGACCGCTCCTGCTACTTCTTGAACTGCTTTAATACCAACTGGTCTTTGGGTTCTTTTTGCTTGAACCACCGTTTTTGAGCCATCTTTGTACAAAATTAGATCTGCTCCATAATCTTGACTGTCTTGAGTTAAATTAACAATATAACCACAGTTTATAAAATGGACATCAAGAAATCTTTCAAACTCTTTTCCAGTCATTTTATCCACTTCTAAAATGCCACTGTCTAATAAACGTTTGTTTTCCTCTTCTTCTTTTAATGTATCAAAAACCAAGGCTGCAATATCACCGATAACGGCAGCGGATCTCACTAGAAAAGGCTTCATGAAATTCAACTTATTTTAAAGAGATGTCTATCATTGTATCAGATTTACTCATCTGGAGAATATATGATGATGAAAAGGGCTTTTGGTACATCGAAACTCCAAGTCGAGTCTTACCAAGGGCTGCTATATTACAAAGTGGGGAGATTGTTCGTATAGACGAGCTAGAAAACTATGACGAAACCGCATGATATCAGAAGAGAGCAAGACCGCAGATTAGGAGAATTAATGGCGATCCTCTTCGAGGGCTTCGCTAACGCACGTCAGCGATTTATCGATGCAGGCGGCGATCCTCGACACCCGCCATCAGGTTTAAAAGGCGACGATTACATGACAGACGCAGAAAGACAAGAAGCACTCACGATCGCCCGATCGCTCTTTAACGACGAATATATTAAAACCTATCTCGAAAACAAACGTCAAAACAATTTGCAACCCCAGATCAATTAGTAAGGTGCGCCGAAACGCACCCTACAAAAATTAATTAATCCGTAGTACCCGTTTGCAGCGACTCTTTAGCAGCCTGCGTCCACTCAGAGTGGAAGAATTCGCCGCGCGGTTTGTCGGTGCGTTCGTAGGTGTGAGCCCCAAAATAATCGCGCTGAGCTTGGGTCAGATTTTGCGGTAATCTTTCGCGCCGGTAGCTATCGAAATAGTCCAGCGACGCGCTGAAGGCCGGTACAGCAATCCCCAGCAGGCTAGCCGTAGACAACACCTCGCGCCAAGCTGTTTGGCGATCGAGAATAGTCTGTTTGAACTCCGGCGCTAACAGCAAATTCGGCAGCGCGGGATCGTCCTTGAAAGCTGTTTTAATCTTGTCCAAAAAGCCAGCGCGAATGATACAGCCACCTTTCCAAATTCGGGAAATTTCGCTCAAACTCAAGTCGTAATTGTACGACTTCGAGGCCGCGCTCAACAGTGCCATTCCTTGCGCGTAGGAACAAATCTTCGAGCAGTAAAGGGCATCCCGAACTTTGTTCACAAACTCCTTAGTATCGCCTTCATACTTGCCGCTAGGCCCGGTTAGTTCTTGGGAAGCTTTGACGCGCTCTGCCTTATAAGAAGACATGATTCTGGCATTCACAGCAGCAATAATTGTCGGAATGCTCACGCCCAATTCCAAAGCACTCATGACAGTCCAGCGGCCCGTGCCTTTTTGACCGGCCGCGTCCATAATTACCTCAACTAAGGGATGCTTAGTTTCGGGGTCAATGTACTTGAAAATATTCGCGGTAATTTCAATCAAAAACGAGTTGAGTTCGTCGGTGGTATTCCATTCGGCAAACACTTCCTGCAACTGCTGACCGTTGAGTCCCGCCACGTTTTTGAGCAAATCGTAGGCTTCGGCAATGAGCTGCATATCCCCGTACTCAATGCCGTTGTGCACCATCTTCACGTAGTGACCGGCACCACCGGGGCCGATGAATGTGACGCAGGGGCCGTCATCTACTTGAGCTGCTATTTTTGTGAGAATTGGCTCTAGGATGCCGTAAGCGGCGTGGGTGCCGCCGGGCATCAGGCTAGCACCGTTGAGCGCGCCTTCTTCGCCGCCGCTGATGCCCATGCCGACAAATCCCAGTCCGGCTGCTTCTAAATCTTTGGTGCGGCGTTCGGTGTCGTCGTAGAGGGAGTTTCCGCCGTCAATGATCATGTCCCCCGGTGACAGCATGGGTTTGAGCTGGTCGATAACCGCATCTACGGCTTTCCCAGCTTGCACCATGACTAAGATGCGGCGCGGGGTTTCTAGGACATCGACGAATTCTGTCAGAGTCTTGGCGGCTACTATGTTTTTGCCGGGGGCGCGTTTGGCCATGAATTCGTCGGTTTTAGCTGTTGTGCGGTTGTATACAGCTACGGAGAAGCCTCTGCTTTCGACGTTGAGGGCTAGGTTTTCGCCCATTACGGCTAGACCGATTAAACCAAAATTTTGCTTTGTCATGCTAATAACCCGCTAGTTTCGCTTGAGGTTTGATTTGAGATAGAGGAAAGCGAGGCGGGGTGTACCGCTTTCCGGTGGACTAAAGTATTGGACAATAGACCGAGGAGGTTTAGGTTTATTTTTATATTGTCAGAATTGCTGTTTGGTAAATCAGTAGGGTTTTTTTAAGATTTAAGGGATATTAAAGAGATCGGCGAGTGATAATAAGGCAGGTATTATGCCGATCGCAGTAGCAGTAGATACAAACAAGCGCACATTTTGAGGAAAATTTAGGAGACTTTTGTAACTATGGAAGATTTGCAGTATCTGGCGGCCTGGGTGAAGGAGCAACACGCTCGCGAGTATATTTTAACTTGGCTGCTGAGTCAACAGGGACTGTGGTGGTCTGATGGCGATATTTATCAGGCGGTTTTGCAAAAGTCGGGAAAGCTTTTGAAAGCGTATGTTCAAAAAAGGCAAGCTGGAGAGTTATTTGAGGGAATTTCTGAGAAGTTGGTGGGAGATGAGAATTGGGATGATTTGGTGGTGAGTTTGGGGCGAATTGTTGCTGTGTATCAAGAGGAATTGCTGAAGTTGCAAGAACGGGACAGGCGCGGGGACGGGCTAAAAAAAAAGTTGATTAGCGAACCGTTGACTGGTGATTCTTTGTCGGTTTTGGAGGTGCAGCAAGCTTTGCCAGATCCTTATGCTGATACGCTGACTGGGAGGTAATTGGCGATGGCTTACGCCCCGCTACGCTACGACTTTTCGGAGGCACAATAATCTCAGAAACCGGGTTTCTTGCTATATCTCTCGTACTCAACTGCAAATTGTCGCAGAAACCTGGTTTCTCGCTATTTTTCCTAATCTTAGAAACCGGGTTTCTTTCTATATCTCTCGTAGTCAACTGCAAATTGTCGCAGAAACCCGGTTTCTCGCTACGCAGCGATTGAAGTGCGATCGAGATTTAAGGATTGAGAATAGGTGTAAGATCGAGAACAAATCCGGGAAGTACGTCTTCACCCGAAAGTTTTGGCGGTTGGTCAAAAGAGAAATTAATTACTTCTGCTACATCTTCGGACAACCGATAGATTTCTACTAAAGGCGTTTGCGGGTCAATTAGCCAACCTAAGCGACAGCCATTAGTTCGATAATACCGCATTTTAGCCCGCAATGTTTCTAGGGAATCACTTGCAGAACGCAATTCAATTACAAAGTCCGGGCACAGGGGAGGAAATTTGCGCTTATTTTCTGCGGATAATGCTTCCCAACGTTCTAGGAGTACCCAAGCGGCATCTGGGGAACGCTTCGCACCGTTGGGTAATTGAAATATAGTGGAAGAGTCAAAGACTTTTCCCAATCGAGTTTGACGATTCCACAAACCGAGTCCCAGGTTGAGATCGGAATTTCTGATGCCGCTTTCGCCGCCTGTTGGAGGCATAATAATTAGTTCTCCTTCGGGGGTTTGTTCTAGTCGCCACTCTTCATTAGCAATGGACAATTGATAAAATTGTTCGTCTGTTAAAGCGACGGTTGCTGGTAGGTTGAGAGTTATAGTTTCCATCGTTGATATTATCGCCAACTAGGTTTATTTTATTATAGTCGATCGCACTTTCTGACAATTTTTTCAAAAAAGTGGCACATCCCAGAAACCTGGTTTCTGCCGATATCTCTGGTACTCAACTGCAAATTGTCGCAGAAACCCGGTTTCTCGCTACGCAGCGATGGAAGTGCGATCGTATTTCTGTCGCTTGGTGGGGGCGGGTTTATGTAGCTTGTCTGTTGGAGTTGGAGATAGTTGGTGAACCCGCCCCTACCAAAATTTTGTTTGTTTGATTCTAAATATAGCTGCTAGCTTGACGGGTGAACATTGAGCAGTAAATGCCGTTTGCTGCGATCAATTCGTTGTGGGTTCCGATTTCGGCTATTTTACCATTTTCCATGACGGCGATGCGATCGGCAATTTTGGCCAATCCCAATCTGTGGCTGATGACAATCGTTGTTTTACCGACGGCGATTTGGCGGAAGATGCTGTAAATTTCGTGTTCTGTCTTGGGGTCGAGGGCGGCGGTTGGTTCGTCAAAAATTAGGACTTCGGCTGTAGAAAGCCGCATGAGGGCGCGGGCGATCGCAATTCTTTGCCACTGTCCCCCGGATAAGTCGATACCGTCTTCTAATTGTTTCCCCAAGGGTGTTTCTAAACCTTTGTCTAAACTGTTGATTTTAGCGGAGATTCCTGATTCGGAAATTGCTTGATTAATTGCGGTGTCATCCGACAGGGAAAGCAAGTCGCCGAAACCGACGTTTTCGCGGACTGTGGAGGGGAAGCGGGCGTAATCTTGCATGACTACTGCTATGCGCGATCGCACGTATGATAGGGAGTACGATCGCAAATCTTGACCGTTCCAGGCGATCGTACCACTTGTCGGGTCGTACAGGCGGCCGAGGAGTTTGCCAAGAGTCGTTTTCCCCGCGCCATTTTCCCCAACAAGCACGAGCATTTCCCCCGGATTGATGGTTAAGTTGATATCTGTAATTGTGTTTTTAGTGCTACCGGGATAGCCAAAAGATAAATCCTTAATTTCGATGCCAATTTTATCTTTTCTCACCTCAACATCTTGGCTGCGATCCGGCAAGTTTGGCAAGCGAGATGCTACATTTACCAGCGGAGACTGCAATTCTGGCTTCAGATCCAATAGTTGAAAAATCGGACTGACACCGAGGCCAATATCGTACAAATTAGTGTAACTATTAATCAATAATTCTAAACTGTTTTCTACTTGGACGATCAAACCAGAATATAGGGCTAAATCTCCCAAAGTATAGCGCCCTCCCAAAGCTCCCATTACTACATAAACAAAAGGCAAAGCTACTCCTATTCTACTAAATATCGACCACAACAGTACAATAATTGATGCTTTTTTTCGGATGCCCTGCATCTCGCTAAAAAACTGCACGAACTGACTTTGCCAGCGTTTCAGCCAAAGTTCTTGCAACCCAAATAAACGCAATTCCTTAGCGTATTCTTCCCCTGTTAATACTCGTGATGACAAGTTCATTTCGCGACTAATTTTAGCTTGCTTTTTTTGAACTCTCCAGATGATTCTGGTATATTTTCTTTCGATGTAAATTGAGGGAAGTGATGAGATTAACATCAGCACGGGTACCCACCAGGCTATAGCAGCAGCAAGGCTGACAGATGGAATAAAAATAAAAATTCCGGTGATTGTCATGCTGATGCTGAATGCTAGTTGTTGTATTCGGGATACTCCGGTTTTTGCGAGTTCTACAATATTTAAGAGTTCTGGGTTTTCAAACAGGGCGATATCGTCGAAATTGGCGACTTTTTCCAGAACTTTTCCTTCAACTGCACCTTGAAGGCGATCGCGCAAAGATGTTACTGTAAAGGAACTCATTGTATCGATGGAATCGCTGACTAATTTGAGAGTTAAGACTCCGGCAATACTCCACAGCAATATTGGATGAGAAAGTATCAAAGCTAAGGGCTGTGCTGTTTTGGGTTGCGACAGCAAGCGAGAGACTTCATCAATGATTAATTTATCTAAAAATAGTACGCCAGATGGGGCTGCACCGCGAACGATGTTGAGT
This sequence comes from Tychonema sp. LEGE 06208, assembly GCF_015207505.1. Taxonomy (GTDB): domain Bacteria; phylum Cyanobacteriota; class Cyanobacteriia; order Cyanobacteriales; family Microcoleaceae; genus Microcoleus. The sequence continues at coordinate 8,306 of NZ_JADEWT010000061.1, read as the reverse complement.
ATTATTAAATTGCGGAGTTCTATTGGTGCGGCTTGTATTATCAGGCTTAGGCTGCGCCGCAAAGCTTGGAATGTGGTAATTTGGATGGGTTGCATTATTTGTGGGTAGGTGTCGGGTCTAGTCATCCCCGGACGGTATATTATAGATGATGATTTGATTAATTGTATTTGGCGATCGCATAATTTGTCTTTCTTTATCCTCAATTTTCCCAGGTTGGCTGAAAATTTACGATCGCATTCATAGCTCGTTCTAAACTGGGGGAATTAGTCTGTGCTAACGCAACTTGCCAATTTCGATCGACAAACTGGATCAGTTGACCGTTGTAGTCTTTACCAATTTTTGCGGTACTATTGCGATCGGGGACGATACCCTCCCGCAGTTCTCGCTTCTTTGACTTTTTAGCCAGATTGATTAAAAGCTGTTTGGGGTCGGAAACTTTATCTACATCAGCAGGAATCAAGTCTACTGAAATACCCAGAAATTCAGCAAATCCCTCCCGATGTGCTAGCAACCACGCTTCGACTTCTTTAACCGCAATCCGAAACAGCAGATTAGGATGTTTTGGTTGAGTTAACCACTCCGAAAGAATTACTAGCGGGCATTCTGCATTATCCAAATCAGTTAATACTAAGTATGGCATTCCCTTGGCTGCATTATTGTACGCAGGAAGGTTATTTTTAATGTCGCCAAATCCTTTCTTATTCGAGCAAGATCCAACTGAAAAGGGACGTTGAGACTGTTTGAGCATTTGTTTGAGAACGGCTTCACTCAGTACATCCTCAAATACTAGATTGATGGGAATATCCGTCATTTGAATAAACTGAGTAGTTCGATCGCGGGCGGTGCTGTGAGAGGAAGTGCAGCATCAGCTATGCTTAAACCTCCTTCTAGTAGCAGTTTTATTTGTTCGTTACTGGAAGCAAGTTTTACCTGAGTTCCTTCAGAAGTCGGTGTCATCAGCAGCACTTCTTCGCCTCCAATACCTTTGTCTGAGAGCAAATCGGCACTGTGGGTACTGAGAATAACCTGTCGCTTTCTCGGACGCTGAAGGCGATAAATCAGAGACGGTAGATTGCTAACAATCGCCGAATTTAAAGAGAGTTCTGGTTCTTCTAGTAACAATAATGTATCGGTTTCTAACAGCGACCAAAGCAAACCAATTAACCGTAACGTTCCGTCTGAAAATTGGTCTTCCCGTTGTTTTCCCGCTCCGGGCCGCCAATGTTCGTAAACAGCTTCCAAATGGGGAACTCCCATCACATCTTTAGTATCCGTGAGATTTGTTAATTGCGGGACAGCCAACTTTAAAGCATCTTCGATTTTTTTTAATCGCGATTTTCGAGTTTTTTCGGGAGTTTTAGCAACTCGTTCTAAAAAAGTTCTCCCAAAAGCATCTTCGGAAAGTCCAGGAGTAGCAAAAGCTTCGGGATGGCGAACCAACTGAGGAATTAAATGTAAATATAAAATCGATTCTAAAAATTTAGCAATTTCTCTGAATTCGGCATTGGCATTAATTTGCTCTAGATAAGTCTGGGTGAGACGCAGCTCATCTTTTTCATCTTCTGGAGTAGGGCGATCGATAATTTTTTTGTCACCCTTCCAAACTCGTTCGTAGGCAACAATTGCCTCATTTTTCCCACCTTTTTTCTGTTTAATTCCCAGCCCATACCTCCATAATGGCTGTTGGGAATTAGATTCTGAAAGGTGAATTTCTATTTCTACATCTGGATACCGACGCGCATAAAGACTGCGAATTTTTGAGACGCCACCTCGATCGATCGCAGCTTTTTGCAATCCGCCTCCTGCTTTGGCTAAATCCCGCAAAAAACGGAATGAATCGAGAAAGTTGGATTTACCGCAAGCATTCGGGCCTACTATAAAAATGCGATCGCGCAAATCAACATTCACTGACTGAAAATTGCGCCAATTTTTCAGAGTTATATGGGAGATAATCATACTGACAAAATTTCCATTGTTGTAACCCACCTTCCGCACTTCAAGATGTAATATGTAATTATTACATTTGTTTGGTAGTTTTGCAAACACCAAAACAAAAAAAACTAAATATTTGTACGCAAACAAAACGTCAAATAACTCAGAATTATCGTATTATTGGGTATACTACAAATTGAAGTGCGAAATGTGGGTTGTAATATTTTAAAGTTACGATCGCCCTTGACCTCTCAAACTCTGCCAGAACGAGACAGGAGGACACAGCAGTGCTGTGTCCCTACGGATATGGTTGAGAACCTTACTTAAAATATCAAACACCGCGCCGCACCATCGTCTGTAAATTGCTGTTCCCCAACGCCAACAACTTCCACAGTAACTTCACGATCAGAAATCGCAAATTCTCCCTCCCGCGCCGCAATTTCAACTATCACTTTTTCACCCTCAAAATACACCTGGTAATTAGTCGTAGCCCAGACACCTTGTTCATGTTCAAAACTGTGTCCGTCGTCCTCATAAAGCGTCCATTCACCGCTTCCGGGCCAAATTCGCATTTTCAATGAATCAAGCTGTTGTTCGCTGACAAATTGCTGCACGGGCGCGATCGCAATTATCCCCCCGCCCCGCACGTAAAGCGGCATTCTCTCCAAAGGTGCATAAGCTAAAATGTGCATCGGGCCCTGATAGCATTCGCCAGTCCACCAATCAAACCAAGTACCCTCCGGCAAATACACGGCGCGGTGCTCAACTCCAGGCCGGTAAACGGGTGCAGCCATCAGCGACGGGCCGAGCAATACTTGATCGTAAAGGTGGTAAGTTGTGCGATCGCGCGGAAAGTGATAAAGTAACGGTCGCAAAATCGGCGTGCCCGTCGTTGCAGCTTCCCAAAACAACGTATAAATATAAGGCAACAACTGATAGCGCAAATTGATGTATTCGCGGCAAATTTGTTCAGTGCGAGATCCAAAAACCCACGGTTCGTGCTGCGCCGTACTCATCGCCGAATGACCGCGCATCAAGGGATACAGCATCCCCACCTGCATCCACCGGGCGAACATTTCGGCCGTTGCATTCCCCGCAAAACCGCCGATGTCGCAACCGACAAACTGCACGCCGGAAAGCCCCATGTTGCAAAGCATCGGTAGCGACATTTCTAAGTGTTCCCACTGCGATTGATTGTCGCCCATCCACACGGAAGAGTAACGCTGTACCCCCGCAAATCCCGATCGCGTCAGCACAAAAGATCGATCGCCCGATCGCACTTTTTGCAACCCTTCCGCACAAGCTTTCGCCATCATCAACCCGTACAAATTGTGCGTTTCAGCGTGAGTCGCGCGATCGTCATCGGGGCCCTGCGGCGCATCCAGCGGAAACCAAATGTGTTCGCCGCCGTCGCCAAAAGGCCGTTCTGCGATCGCAGGTTCGTTCATGTCGTTCCAAATCCCCGCAACCCCAATATCTGTCAGGGTTTTGTGCAATTCGCCCCACCACTGGCGCACCTCCGGCCGCAGGAAATCGGGAAACACCGATTTATCCGGCCAAACGTAGCCGTGGAAAAGCTTTCCCTCTGCGGTGCGGACGAAATAGTCGTTTTCCACACCGCGATCGAATATTTCATAATCTGCTTCCGGTTCGTACTTGACACCGGGATCGACAATCGTCACCACCTTAAAACCGGCTGCTTTCAAGTCTGCGATCAGTTTTGCGGGATCGGGGAAACGCTTCGGGCTCCAGGTAAACACCCGGTAGCCGCGCATATAGTCGATGTCGAGGTGGATGACGTCGCAGGGAATGCTGCGATCGCGAAATTCCTGGGCCAACTCCCGCACAACGTCCTCGGATTCGTAGCTCCAGCGGCATTGGTGGTATCCGATCGCCCATTTTGGCGGAATTGGCATCCGACCGGTTAACTGGGTGTAGGTGGCGATAATTTGGGCGGGTTCCGGGCCGTAAATAATGTAGTAGTCGAGTTCCGGGCCTCTGGTTTCCATCCGCAAAACTCCCGGTTGTTCGGCGCCGATGTCGAACTGACTCCAAAATGTGGTGTTGAAAAAGATGCCGTAAGCGCGATCGGGATTCAGGGCGATGTAAAATGCGATCGCCTGGTACATTTCATCTGTCTGCGAATTGTAGTCTAGGGCGTCGGTTGTCCAGTTTGTCTTGACTTCGGAGAGTTTGTCGAGGAAGCCGGTGCGCTGGCCGAAACCGTAGAAGTGTTCGTCGGCTTCGATGCGCTTCCAGCCTGCGGTTGCGCCGGCGCGCCATCCCATATTGCGATCGCAGTCGCTAGCAAAGGGTTTTCCCGATTTGTCGAAGCATTCGATTGCAGCGGGCGATCGCTTGACAGAAACTATTATTTGTGCTGTTTCTATTTCAATTTTGTCTTCGGTTTCTCGCACTTCAAAGGGTACAATTGGCCACTCTTCGTCGGGGAGAGTTACTGACTGCGATCGCTCTTTAAATTCGCCCGTTGGGGACATTCGCACTCGGACTAAATTGGGGGCGAGGATGCTGATGTTTAGGGAAGTTTCGCCGCAGTTGAAGTGAATTGTGCGATTCGTTCGAGCGATCGATTGTACGGAGTCGATGGTTGACCAAGGCTGTTCTGTGGTTTGGAGTTTTCCGAAGTATTGCGGCATACACTATGACTCAAAATATTATTGATTGTGTTGCAGCAGTTAAGAGTTGTCATCTGGCAAAAGGCTGAAACAAGTAAATCGACCTGATTAAACGTAAAACTCTCTCGCTGTTAGAACCCCCACTTCTTAAAGAAGTGGGGGTTCTGGGTGTTCTGTTTTTTTGAGGTGGGTCTACTTACAGCCTATTCAGTTTTAGGATTGGACTGGACCCGTTGGCGAAGAGGAAGTAACTAATGGCTACTGTTGAAGCGAGTTTTAATATTCTATCGATTATTAGAACTCCCTTAATTTCGTCTATAACTCTTTTCATAGTTTTTTTCCTCCTTTGTTTTCGTTAATGGGAGACAGTCTTTTCGATCTTTTCCGTAGCTTGATCGCCACATAAACGATCGGTGTAACCATATCAGCCATGCTCTTAGCCTTCGCCAACAAATCCCTCCCTTCAGGGGAGAAGCTTTTGAATCTCTGAAACACAAAAAATTGGTTTTTGCTGATTCTAATCATAGCTTAACACAACCTAACGCTTAGTTTCAGACTGGTTTTCTGGGATTTGTCAGCGTGATAACCGAACATCAGTAAAACTAAATTCTCAGGCTGCTTATGGTAATTCAATGACTTTAGTTTATGATGATGCTGGTTCCAAATGGAGCATGACGAGAAAAAATGCAGTCGAGACAGTCACAATCTTTCCTCAGCGTTACAATTTACAAAGCACCGCAGCAAGGCAAGGGTCAAAAGCTTTTAAATGAAGGTTTTGAGGCTGCTGACTTTCCCTACAATCCTCCTTATGTCGATGGGAATTGTTATTTTGCGGGACCTCGCGATCGCAGTATTGCTGAAGAGTTCAATGAAAGCTACAAAGAAGGGATTCTTGAGGTTTCGATAGATCCAGCAGTTTATAGCGAGTATTTCCAGCCGTTGGAGTATCGCTATGACGAGAAAGATGGTCGAGATCGGATTGAGGTAGTGATTCCCCAGAGTTTGTTTCCAATCCTCAATCAATTTCCGCGTATTCTTAAGCCACGGTGAATCAGATGGATAATCCAATTTTAGAGCAAATCAAGTCTAAATATCGATTGGGTCAGTTTGTACAGGGTAAGGTGGAATACCACGCTGCCTTTGGTGTATTTGTCGATATAGGTGAGGCGACAGTCAAGGGATTAATTAAGATTCCCGACTTTTTAGATGATGGCATAATGAGCGCCGAAATGTATCCAGAAATTGGCACAACAGTAGGGGCGATTGTGGTTGGATACAACGAGAGAAATGGTTGCGAGGTATATCTCAACGCCAAGCCTAGTGTCTTGCATCAAGCACTTGTGCCTTTAAGAAATCGTGCTTTGCCAGTCTAAATTTTTGCCTTTTTATCCCTCACCTGCTAAGCTGTTGCGGCATTTAAATTCTATGTTAAAAAAATAAACAATGAGTGGGGTGGGCTGGGAGCCATCCCTGAATATACAATTCAAATGCGCGACAGCTTATCTCCCAAATACTTGCAAAATTCTTTGTACTCCGTTTCTTTCTAGACCCTCAAACTGTCGGCGTTCACCAGCAGTAAAAACAGTTACAACTTCCCCTTTATCTGACATCTGTGCTTCCAAAACTCCGCGATTGAAGAAAACAACTTCACCGGAACCAAAAAAGACGATCGCCCTTACTCGATCGCCTTTGAGCCAAACTCCCACTCGATCTCCTAATTCAACCAGAGCTTGTGATACGCTGACAATTTATAACTGTATGCCAATTGCGGTAGAGTATTCGTATTTTAGGAAAAATACTGCCAAAAACTATGCGATCGCTCCCTTAAATTTTAGCCCCGTGCTGTTTTAGCAACTTAATAATCTCCGAAGTTGATGATTTTTCAGCAATGCTTAAAGCCGTCTCACCATTTTTATTACGAGCATTCACATCCGCACCCTTTGAAAGAAACAACTTCACTAATTCAGGTTTTAGTAGTCCAGAAATACCAGTATTAGGTTGAACAATTCTCATTAATATAGTAGTATTGTCGTAAGGATCGGGAGCGTTGACATCAGCACCGCGATCGATCAATAATTTCACAGTTTCAATATCTCCACGAGACACGGCACTATACAGCAATCCTTTAGGGATTTGAGCTTGATTTTTCAGGATCAATTCAACCATCTCTAGTTTCTTTGTTCCAGGTTTAAACCTGCTAATAACAGTAAACAAATTTTTGTCATCGTTTATATTAGCACCTCGATTAATCAAGGCTTTCATTGCTTCAAAATTACCGCTTTCTGCTGCGATGTTGAGTGCCGTGCGTTGATTGCGATCCATCGCCTCCATATCTGCACCGCTGGCAATCAATAAGTCGTAGCGTAGCGGGGCGTAAGCCATCGCCCCGCTACCTCCTCCTGCGGCTGCCGCGTGTAGGACAGTTTGTCCTGCTTTGTCGAGATCCTTTACATTCAATCCTTTTTGCAGAAACAACTGTACAATAGTCTGATTCCCGCCAAAAGCAGCCGCGTGTAACAGTGTTTGGTTTAAATAAGTCTTGAAATGAACATCCGCATTTTTTGCCAAGAGTTTTTTAACTTCCGCCAAATTGCCCGTGTAAGCCGCACTAAACAGCAGAATGTTGATATTATCTATTTTGGGCAATTCCCACCGATCGAACATCCCAACCTCAACGATATCGCCCAGCCAGCCCGCAGACACAAGTTGCACCATCTCAAAACTTTTACTCTTCAACTCCCTTCCAGACGCATCGAACAAAAATACATCGCAAGGCGCATCGCTGCCCCCACCAGGCATAGAAAACAGCATCGGATGTCTGACAATGGCGATCGCATATTGGCCGTTTGGACTCCAAGTAGCGCTGCGAATACCCGATTTCATAATTTCTCGCGGCGCTACCGAGAGGATAATTAACAAGCCTAAAATACCAAGACAGCCAAAACTAAAAAAACGCATAATTATCTTACAGTCGCTCCTGGAATAGACTATAATTTTTAACTTCCACAGATCCCGCGCGAGGAACCAAACAATCCCAAATATCAACGATTGCTACATTCCTATTCGCTGTTTCCGTTAAACTTTGATGATTTTTAAGCGCCTTGAAATATTACAGCCAACATCCTAACGCTTTCTCGATCGACTATCTCAACGACTTGCGAGGCTCAATTCTAGCATCCCCGTATCTGGCAATCAACAACCTCAACCGCGATTTCATTGGCACAAAAGGCTTTTCCGTGGTGTTTAAGCGTTCCGAAATTGCCGAAGTAGAGCGCCGCTTCCCCTTCTTCAAACCCTATCTAGACAGAGCATTAAACCCTGAATGCAACGCTTTTTACCTCAACCCTTTGTTGCTGGGTGAAGGTTCCCGCGTCGATCCGCATATCGATCGCTCTTTGCGATCGTACTGCAAAACCGTCGAACCTCCCGCCGCCGTCAGCGTTTTGTACGTACAAGTACCGCCAAACTTGCAAGGAGGAGAGTTGATACTGCGGCGCAACAAACAGCAAGTCGGACAGATTAAGCCGCAAGCCAACTCACTCATCTATTTTCAAGGAGATTTGACTCACTCTGTCAACGCCGTTAACAGTACCGGAAGTCGTTTAAGTTTGGTTTGCGAACAGTACAGTTTGAGCGCCACAGAATTGTCAGATATTCCCGGATTTACGGTGGAGTCAAGGGCCGCGAAAGCCAAGAGTAAGTAATACCAATTTCATAAAGTAGCGCTAGATATTACCC
>NZ_JADEWT010000060.1 GCF_015207505.1 Tychonema sp. LEGE 06208 | reverse complement strand
GAGGCCTCGTCGGCAGCGTCAGTGTGTATAAGAGACAGGGGGAGATGGGAGTCGGAAAAATCGTCATGCTCGACTTTTAGGCTCAACATCCATAGGTTAAATCCGTTAAATCCCTTAGAGAATCCGTTGCCGAACTTGCTTAAGCGCGATCGCCCGCGACAAATTTACCGTCATAGGTTAAGATAAGTGAAGGTGACACTAATTTTAAATAGAGCCGGTGATTTGTGCTGCGCTCTTAGCTTGCAAATCTTAGGTGCAGAAAATAGTTAATGATAGATCAATTTCTTGAAGGTTCGCCCAATTTGGGAGTTGATACCTTTTTCTTATTGTTAGTTTTGGTGGCTTTGGAGGCTGTACTTTCCGCTGACAACGCGATCGCCTTGGCATCTATTTCTAAAGGTTTGGAAGATCCAAAACAACAGCAACAGGCTCTCAATTACGGTTTAATAATTGCTTTTGTACTGCGAGTAGCACTAATTCTAACAGCGACTTGGGTGATCAAGTTCTGGCAATTTGAACTGCTGGGGGCGCTGTACCTGCTGTGGCTAGTTTTCCAGCACTTCTCCTCAAATCCTGATGCAGAGGGAGAAGATCAAGGGCCTAGATTTGGCTCTCTGCTGCAAGCAATTCCAGTGATTGCTATGACAGATTTAGCATTTTCTTTGGATAGCGTTACTACTGCGATCGCCATTTCTGACGAAATCTGGCTGGTGGTTACTGGAGCCACAATTGGAATTATCACCCTGCGATTTATGGCGGAATTGTTCATCCGCTGGCTCGATGAGTTCGTACACCTAGAAGATGCGGGCTACATTACAGTTGGCTTGGTGGGAATGCGATTGTTGGTGAGAGTAATTGACGACAGTTTAGTACCTCCCCAGTGGCTGCTAATTTCCTCTATCGCCTTGATGTTTATTTGGGGATTTTCTAAGCGCACTCCCGAGGCGTTGGAGATTGCCGAATCCTCGGAAATTGCTCTCAATCCAAATGATTCAGAAGTTGTATTACCGGAATCGCCAGCAGAGAAGTCCGAAGTTTAACTAGACAGCATATTCTATAGCATTTCTCCTTAATGTGAGTTGCTCTTGTTCGATCGGGTATGGATCACCCGATCGCTTTTTCGTACTTCACAACGCTTGAAAACCGCTATAGATATAGAAACCGGGTTTTTTAGAGTGTTGGGCTTGTCAACGGATGGGCGATCGGTAAACCCCGTTTCTGGCCTCGACTGTAACGCATTTAAATTATACGTGCTGCGCCCAGTCGGAGCAACGGCCCGCTCATTGTTCGATCGTTTTTTGTCAGATAATTTAAATGTCGCAACAGCTTGCTGCACCAACATGGAATCTGCTGTATTACCTGCGTGCGATCGACCATTATTCCCCTAGAAGGTAGCTTCGCGCCCGATAATGCACGCTAGCACCATCCAAAAGAGTACCAGCAAAGTCAGACTCATCACACCCACCAGATGATCGAACTCCTCAGCTACACGCGGCAGTGCGATCGCCAACCGTTTAATAAATAAAACATAAATCAGCCAACCAATCGCGATCGTCAGCAGTGCTTTGATGATTGTCTCAATCGTATAAGCATCTAAATACACCACATTTGCGATAATTAGCCCGCTAATTAAAAGTGCGATCGCCGGCCACAATCCAGGCTGGACTTTCTGTTTTTCTCCACGCGGGATAAAGATAAATTTGGCGAAGGATATAGCTGTACCAACAGCAGCAATGTTCATCGGGATTACCTGCCAATCTGCTAGATTTTTGATTGTCAATGCTTTAGCCCCAAATCCTGCCAACAAGGGAAAGCCCGAAATCGACAGGCTGGCGATAACTAAGGCAATCCAAAGGTTAGGATCTATGGGTTTATATTGTAATTCCTTAAGGTTCCGACTTGGTAAAGAACCGGAAATTAAAAATAGAGTTGATTTAACCAAACCGTGAGCCAGCGCGTAAACTCCACCCACTGCCGGTGCCACCAAGATAAACCCTAACTGCGAAATTGTGTGAAAAGCCAGCATCCGTTTTGTATCTTTTTCAAAGACGGCATAGCAGATTCCCATTAAAGCCGTCGCTACGCCAAAAATTCTGACGATCTGATTAATATCATCGGAAATTAAAGCACAGCGCAACAGCGGTAAAATACTGGCTTTGATGACAATTCCTGATAGTAATGCTGAGACTGGGGTTTCTGATTCTGAGTGAGTTAGCGGCAGCCACAATCCCGATACAAAAATCCCCCCTTTAATCAACAATCCTAGAAATATCAGGGCTAACGCTTCTGGCGGCGCACCCTTTAAACCCTCAAAACGAAAGGAATTATGGGTTTGATATACTAGCGCAGCTCCCACCAGATAAAATAGCATGGCGGTGTTGCTGATAAATAGATAGCGCAAAGCTACCCATAAAGAGCGATCGGTGCGAGGATAGGCAATTAACAGAAAAGCAGCAATCCCGCTGACTTCTAAGGCGACATATAAACTGACAAAATCTGCACAGACAAACGGAGAATTGATACTCCCATGCAGAATAATCATCATAGAGTAAAAGAAAGCTGTTTTATCGCCGTCCCAACAGTAGAAAATTACCGCAGCAGTTACGATCGCATTTGTTAAGATAAAGTAGGCGCTTAAATTATCTGCGACTAATTCGACACCGAAATTATCTAGTAACTGTAGTTTAACGGGTGACTGTTCGAGAAATAGCAGCAGCGCGTAGCCAGCCGAAACAAAGGTGATACCCAAGGCGAGATATTTGTCAAGCTTGGGGAGTAAATAAATGACGAACCCAATAAAAAATGGTAGTGTCAGCCAAGCGATCGTCAGGATATTCATTAATGGGTTTTAGGGCGTGTTATTTTTTTCAATCGCATCAAAAACTGAATCAAAAAGTCGATCGGGGATGGAAATATGTTTGCCGGCGAGTTATATCATATCCGATCGATTAACCAGGTTCGTAGTGCGGACTTTATTTATTGCGGCTAATCCACCGGACAGGATATTAGTCGATCGCCCTTTGATGAGACTGGTTTTCCCCAGTCTACAGCAGACACCTCCAATAATTGTTGTAAAGCAGGCATCCTGCCTGCTCTTTACAGGCTTTTGAGGAGAAGTTTAATAGAGATTTCTATTTCTCAAGTAGCCAGCATTTTAATCGCTCCTGCCAAGCAATTATGAATGCTACAATCCATCACAACAAGCCGCGATAATGGATAAAAACTAACACCACCGCCCACGAGCCCAAGGCAACTTTCAGCGCCACCAAAATATTCAACAAAGGAAGCAACCCACCACTAATTAATGCTCCAAACTCTCCATGTGGCAACTCTATCCCACATAAAGTTATCGCAGACAAAAGAATAAAAACTAGCACCGAAATCTTCTCCCATCTCGCCGCTTGCCATTTTTCATAAATCCGCTGCATCCACTCGGATGATGAAGTAATTGCTACCAAGCCGATCGCAGTTCCGCCCGCTACACCCGCCGCAAAACCGCCCCCCGGAGTCAAATGCCCCCGCAGTGACAATTCAATACTCACTAAAGCCGAAATAGTCGCTCCTAAACGAGATAAAATAATAGATGGTTGATCGGTAAACTGATAAATTGTGCAGGACGGTCTTTCTGTAGCCAACAGAAATTTAGCTCCCATAATGGCGATCGTAAATACCACCACTTCAAAAATCGTGTCATACAGCCGATTTCTGAAAATAATCGCCGAGACTGCATTCGGAATCCCACTATCCTTGACAATCAATTCTACTATTGCCAATCCCGATACACCTGACGTTGGATTGGCAAAAAATAGCATTTTGATGTAAAGCAATATCCCCGCCGCAATGTAAACCCATTTCATTGATAATCCTCCCCTGAACCTGAAGCAAGTTTATAATCGAGACTCGTGTTTATTGAGGAAATTTCAGGCTGCATGATGTCATACAGCCGCTGGATTCTCGTGACAGTTAGATAATGTTTTGTTTCTGCCCCACCCGTGGCATCACTATCTAGCACAGGCACACAAGTTGCATGAATTTCTTTCTCCATCAGGGCGCGGTGTAAAGCCTCCAAACTTGTAAAAGGTACTACCTCAATGCGGAGATAATACTTGCTAAAAATTCGGCGAAAATCCTTCATCAAGGAGTTAAAATCGCGGGGACTCTCTACCGTCAACACTACTTTTAAAACATCGCCCTGAGACTCGACTTTCTCCTCTTCCAACACGCCCAAACGCATCACCAAGGACGATCGCACCGCCACCGCATAAAGCGTTATTGCCAGCATCGTACCCATCAATGCTTCTGTCAAAGCCACATCTGCAGCCCCAAACACTGAATAGATCAACGCTGCGATCGCACCTAATATGCCCCGAATGACTAGGGCGTGGTAGGGATTCACCTGAACTACTACCATACAAGCAGCCAAGGGCAACAGTGCAGTTAAAATATAAATGTAGCTATCATCATTCATAATATCTCCGGTGGAAACTCCGTCTGATTTTCTTCCCCGTCACTCGAACAGTGTGCAAAAACATACCCCAGCATTGTATTCCAAATTGCTAAGGAAATAATCGCCAAAATTAGCAGTGGCCATTCACTGGGTATTTGTAGCAGCAGCGCCACGAGGATCGCCATCGATCCCAAGGTATCGGAAACTGAAAGACTGTGTAACTTAAATAATACCGATCGCTTCCCGAGTAGGTGAGAAGTTCCCCAAAACCAGAAGAATACTCCTACAACCATCAAGAAATAACTCAAAACATCAATTATCATAGGTCGTCCAGTCGTTTTATGATATGTGCCAACAGCATTAATCCCGCATTTCCTACGGTGAGGATAATCGCCCCCACAGCGCCAATCATCCAATCATCGCGCAAGACAGATATGAACAAAGTCATAATTCCTGCCTTTGTGGAAATACTGGCCAATGCCAGCATTTTCTGCCAAATATCATCATCCTTCCATGCTTCGTACATGGGGATGAGCATAGCTGCAATCATTGCAATTAGTACCAAGTTCATGGATTTTCCCTCGTCGGCAGAACCCTGTGGACTTCGTAGGAACCTGCGTGGTTGTGTCTCACAACAATTGTTTTGGGTGTAAAGGTAATCACAAATACATCCAAAAATATCATGATCGGCGACCTTTTGAGTTTTACCCGTTCCAGAATCATGTCTTCTCCGTTGTGGGGATTGACAATAATTTGAAAAGCTTCAATGTATGCTACTGGAATCGCAATCAGAATTTTTTTAATCATTTTTAGCCAATCCTTAAACCTTTCCGGGGATGTATAGCCACGGGGGAGAAGAAAGGCAATCAGCACACCAATGATGATATTTGCTGGACTCAGATCGGAAGTCAGCAAAAACCAAATTGTCAATCGTAATATCAAAGTTCCAATCATGCTAGTGCCATCCAAAAGAGTACGATCAAACTTAGAGTCATTACACCGATCAGATGCTCAAATTGCTCAGCTACGCGCGGCAGATCGATCGCCAACCGTTTAATAACTAAAACATAAATCAGCCACCCAATCGCGATCGTGCCAATGGCTTTGATGATGCTCTCAACCGTATAAGCTTCTAAGTACACCACATTTGCGATAATTAGCCCGCTAGTTAAAAGTGCGATCGCTAGCCACAAACCGATTTTGATTTCTTGTTTTTCTCCACGGGGCAGAAAGATGAATTTGGCGAAGGCTATGGCTGTGCCAAGTGCAGCGATATTCATCGGGATCTCCTGCCAAGGTGCTACACTTTTTAATGTCAACACTTTAGACCCAAATCCTGCCAACAATGGAAAACCGGAAATCGAGAGACTGGCGATAACTAGGGGAATCCAGAGGTTATAGCCGATCGGCTTAGATTGCAGTTCTTTGAAGTTTCTACTTGGTAATGAGCCGGCCATCAAGAACAGATTTGATTTCACTAAACCGTGACCCAGCGCATAAATCCCCCCTACTTCTGGCGCTGCGAGAATAAAGCCTAACTGGGAAATTGTGCTGAAGGCTAACATCCGTTTTGTGTCTTTTTCAAAGATCACAAAAAAGACCCCCATTAAAGCTGTTGCTACGCCAAATATTCTGACGATATTACCAATATCGTCGGAAATTAAAGCACAGCGCAAGAGAGGTAAAATACTGGCTTTGATGACAATTCCTGATAGTAATGCTGAGACTGGGGTTTCTGATTCTGAGTGAGTTAGCGGCAGCCACAATCCCGATACAAAAATCCCCCCTTTAATCAACAATCCTAGAAATATCAGGGCTAAAGCTTCTGGCGGCGCACCTTTTAAACCCTCAAACAGAAAGGAATTATGGGTTTGATATACTAGCGCAGCTCCCACCAGATAAAATAGCATGGCGGTGTTGCTGATAAATAGATAGCGCAAAGCTACCCATAAAGAGCGATCGGTGCGAGGATAGGCAATTAACAGAAAAGCAGCAATCCCGCTGACTTCTAAGGCGACATATAAACTGACAAAATCTGCACAGACAAACGGAGAATTGATACTCCCATGCAGAATAATCATCATAGAGTAAAAGAAAGCTGTTTTATCGCCGTCCCAACAGTAGAAAATTACCGCAGCAGTTACGATCGCATTTGTTAAGATAAAGTAGGCGCTTAAATTATCTGCGACTAATTCGACACCGAAATTATCTAGTAACTGTAGTTTAACGGGTGACTGTTCGAGAAATAGCAGCAGCGCGTAGCCAGCCGAAACAAAGGTGATGCCCAAGGCGAGATATTTGTCAAGCTTTGGGATGAGAGCAATCACGAACCCGATAAAAAATGGTAGTGTCAGCCAAGCGATCGTCAGGATATTCATTGATGGGTTTTAGGGCGTGTTATTTTTTTCAATCTCGCTGGTTTCCAACGTGGGATTGTCTCGTGCTAGCTTCATCACACCCACCAGCATCAGGGCTTGAATTGAAAAGCCGATGACGATCGCCGTTAAGATGATCCCCTGGGGGACTGGATCGGCGTAAGCTCTATTTTTGACTTCTCCCATAATTGGGGTATACAAGCCATTGAGGGATGCAATCACGACATAATAGGCAATTACACCGGTACTCATCACGTCCATAGAGACGATTTTCATTACCAGGTTCTTTTTGAGGATGATACCAAAAAATCCGCACAGTATGGTGGCAAATACGAAGGCTTCTAACACAGAAGTTTTTGTGGCTTAAGGTTTGGCGATCATCATACATTATTTAGGTCTACTAATGGGAAAAGCGTGTTAAATTGGAGTAGCGATTACAATCAGGGCGATCGCGCTGGTGATGCAGCGAAAGGGCGATCGCAATTTTTTATGTTGTCGTCAGACAGCGGGTGTTCTTTGTGTATCGCGATCGACTACCGCCCCAAACTCACACCGCGATATAGCTCCTCGATCGCCACATCAAGCTGTATACTCTGAAATATCGCTCTATCTGCCGCACCATAAACTACCGTTTCCCAACGTTCCCCGTTCTCATCTTGCACCTGACGGCGACACTCTACCCGCATCTCATCCTGGGAGATTAAAACATATTCTTCCAAGGATTTAAGCTGTTGATAATCTGCCAACTTATCGCTACAATCGAAGTTTTTAGTGGAAGGGGATAGCACTTCGGCAATTAATTTAGGATAGCGCTTCACATAACGATCGTTGCGATCGCGCGGATCGCAGGTGACAAAGGCATCTGGATAGTAGAAAAACGCATCGGCATAATTCACCTTGACATCACCGGAAAAAAACTGACAGTCGCCATCACGCAGGTGAAGATTAATTGCGGTTAAAAGATTAATACTGAGACGGCTATGATTATCGCTACTTCGGGCCATTGCGTAGACTAAACCATGCCGATATTCATATCGGATGATATTATCGCGTTCGAGGGAAAGGTAATCTTGGGGGCTAAATCCAGACGGAATCGCAATTATGATGTGGGAGAGAAAATCAATAGTTTAATTGTAGCGAGTTGGGTTTCTGAAACTGCTGACAATGGATTTAATGGTACAGCCAGTTGTTCGGGCGCTGACGCTCGCGACTATTTGACATAGATAGTTTGAGCGGTAGAGAGAATTTATTGACGGCGAATCCAGTTGGAACTGCGCTCGATCGCCTGTTTACTGATTAAATCAACTGGTCTGCTTAGCAGTGCTTCGAGTTCTTCCTGCATTTTGGCGCGATCGAGTAGACTCCAGTTGGCTGTGGGGGCAAAAGCAACTAGGATATCGATGTCGCTTTCTGCATGAAAGTCGTCATTTGGTAATTAGTAATTGGTAATTGGTAAGACGGAGAATGAGCGTTAAACTCCCCCTAATATTCTTCACGAAGTCAGTATCTTCTCAATACGCCGATCGGGGATCAGCCACACGATCGCAACTAAAACATACAGCATGAAAGCAAACAACGAGTTCACAAAGGAAAGCAGGATTGCGGCAGCATAAATCACTACTGATACCTTACCCTTAAAGTCTCGCCCAAGTGCAATTGCCAGAGTAGAATCTTTACCGTGGTAAGAAATAAGGACACGAGTAAGAATGAAGTAAGCGATCGCAGCCAACAACAGCACAGTGCCATAAAGCGCAACTGGCCAGGCCGCGAAGTGGTTTTCGCCTGTCCAGGCAGTGACAAAGGGAATCAGTGACAACCAGAACAGCAGATGCAGATTAGCCCACAAGACATTACCATTGACGTGCCGAGTCGCCTGTAACAAGTGATGGTGGTTGTTCCAGTAGATACCCAGATAAATAAAACTGAGTACATAGCTCAGAAATACTGGAACTAGCGGACGCAGCGCAGCTAAATCAGCTTGATGGGGCACTTTCAATTCGAGCACCATAATGGTGATGAGAATGGCGATTACACCGTCGCTGAACGCTTCTAACCTGCCTTTACCCATTTTTGCATATCCTCCTTTTCTGCTGGCGCTGGCGATCGCTTGTAATTCCAACAATAATTTAGCATAAGGTCGGTTGCAGTGATGTGTGGTACCTCGATCGGCGATCGTTTGCACTTACCAACAAAGCCCACCATTTTGCTTGCCTCATCTCGGCTAAAAACAGATAATCTTAACGGACTTTTCGCTCATCTGTGGTTTAAGCAGTCGATCGGCACGACTTCTTATAAATACCCGATCGAGCAACGAGTAGAACGGGAGAAGCAGTTGTTGAAAGAAAAAGAGCGATCGATTAAGGAAGCGCGATCGCGGTTATTTGACATAAATAGTTTGAGCAGTAGAGAGAATTTATTGACGGCGAATCCAGTTGGAACTGCGATCGATCGCCCGTTTAGTGATTAAATCGATCGCTCTTGTTGCTGGGCTGACTCACTCGCCCTCATGCTTCATACACCTCACTGCGATGGGCGATCGCGCCACAAAAAATACCTGCACGACTTCATCCTCGATCGAGTAAATGACTCTGCAGTCCCCAATTCCGTAGCGATAGTACCCTGCAAAATCTCCTTTGAGGGCTTTAATATTAGGGTGCGATCGGGGAGTTTATTCTATCTGTTCTAAACATCGGGCAATTTTCTTCGCTAGGGCTTTGTCAGCATTGACATAAACCTTTTGAGCATCAGAATACAGAAGAACTTCATACATCAGATCGAAGACTTTTCCAGTTTGTGTAATCAGTTTTAGGGGTTGCTTGATTTTGCTTAACTCGCTCTAGCAATCCAGAAATTGCCAAAAGTTCTTGAGTTGCAGCTTCGCTTTCAGCATTTGCTAAGTAAGCCGCAAAATCAGCAAGCACCTGTAATCGTTCCGGTGATAGTTGCTGGAGTAAGTCATTAAGCTGGCGGTGTAACTCTGTCACAGATATCAAATCTGCTGAGGAGCGATCGTTCATCTGGGAATTATCCGTGTTTTTTTTCCTCATTTTACCGCAGAGGATTTTTTTATCGATCCTAGTGGCGATCGCTATTTCAAGCAATTAATTTTTTATGTATTACAATATAAACTCAGTCTTATATTAATTTATTTCACCAACAACATAACGAATAACTGCCCCTTCATACTCAATTTTTACAGCAGATTGCCAGAGCATTTCTTCTGACCAGAAAGGCTCATAATAGTAAACTATCTCTAATGACAGGCAGGACAAATTCTCTGCGAGCATTGCTTCGGGCGATAAAGGTTCGTCGTATGATATATCGTTAGAAATATCTCTAGGCCAAGGAGGCGGAGGCTCACCTGTAATGTATTGATAGTCCTGATTGGTGAATTGTGTTTCTCTCCATTTCACTGCTCGACCGGAGAACAAATCTGTTGCGCCGATAAACTCACCTCCCTCGGAAAAAATTTCGATAAAGCTAGTATTGTTTTCCCAACCATCATCACACAAGCCTGCAACGAACAAAAAAAATGTGTCTTGTCCAGCAATCGGAATTTTTACCAGACATAATTCACTAATCGTCCACTGGGAATACCAGAAGTGACGCTCGAAAGCATCAGAAACAGCTTGAGGAATATTCTGCTGCGCTCTTTGGATTTCTACACAATCAAAACCTGAACTAACAAACTTTGCCAACAATTTAAGACTGGCAATTTTTTGATAAATTGGGCAAACGTCAGGGCATTTATTACAAACTACTGTCTCGTATAAAGTCACTTCAGGGTTCGCTTTCCAAAACTGCTCGTAAAACTGCCTGACGGCAAACTTTCTTTCATCTAAATCCATAACCATGACTATTTTTACTCTCCGATCGATCGAAAGACAGGCGCGGCGAAGATGGGATGAGAATTGGAAAAATGGGTGTGCGTGCGATCGCGTTGAGCGACTGCAATGGGCCCAGCGGAATTACGAGCTGGTACAGCGCCCTATTATTCCCTGATAGTTTATTGAGAGAGTTTTGCTTGAAGAGCCTGAAATATTTGTTCTAGCTCAACCCTTGCTTCAAGTTGAAGTCGATATTACCACAAGTAAGCTTAAATCCCCATCAGCGCTAAACTAAGTTAGGTAAACGATCTTATATACTCATGACTATTTTTACTCTGCGATCGATCAAAAAAGACTTCGGCATCAAGGAACTCTTGACAGATGCCAGTTTCAGCCTCGATGAAGGCGATAAAGTCGGACTCATCGGCACCAACGGTTCCGGGAAATCCACCCTGCTGAAAATGATTGCCGGTATGGAGTCGATCGACTCTGGCGATCGCTGGGTCAATCCAGGGTCTACAATTGTCTATCTCCCGCAACAGCCCGATTTAGAGGAAAATCATACGGTTTTAGAGCAAGTATTTGCCGACAGCGGCGAACAAATGGCTTTAGTGCGCGAATACGAGGAAATTTCCGATCAATTGTCCCACGGCAAAGGCGATACAGACAAGTTAATGGCGCGTCTGTCTGCGGTGTCCGAACGCATCGATCAGGTGGATGCGTGGGATTTGGAAACTAAAGCTAAATTGATTTTGACTAAGTTGGGAATTGAGGATTTTCATGCGAAAATTGCCGATTTGTCCGGCGGCTACCGCAAGCGAATTGCCTTAGCAACGGCTTTGCTTTCCGAGCCCGATGTGTTGCTGATGGATGAACCGACAAACCACTTGGATGCGCTGTCTGTGGAGTGGTTGCAAAACTATTTGAACGGCTATCGCGGTGCTTTGCTGCTGATTACGCACGATCGCTATTTTCTCGATCGCGTTACCAATCGCATCCTGGAGATCGATCGCGGCGACCTTTACAATTATGCTGGAAATTACGCTTATTACTTGGAGAAAAAAGCCCTAGCTGAAGAATCCGCCGCCAGCACTCAGCGCAAATTTTCGGGAGTATTGCGGCGCGAGTTAGAATGGCTCAAAAAAGGGCCGAAGGCTCGCAGTACCAAGCAAAAAGCCCGGATAGATCGCATTAAAGATATGCGCGCAGAGGAATTCAAAACAGCCAACGGCAAAGTCGAAATTGCCACAGCGGGCCGCCGGATTGGTAAGAAGGTGATTGAGTTACTGCATATCAGTAAAGCTTACGGCGATCGCACTTTAATTAAAGATTTTACCTACAATTTCACTCCCGAAGACCGGATTGGAATTATTGGCTGCAACGGTGCGGGAAAATCGACATTGATGGATATCATCACCGGACGCATTCAGCCGGATTCTGGTACTGTCGAAATTGGCACAACCATTCATATCGGTTATTTCGACCAACATTCAGAGGATTTGACGCCGAACGAAGACCAGCGAGTTATTGAATACTTGAAAAGTGTAGCCGAGTTGGTGCAAACGGCGGATGGAGAAATCATTACCGCTTCTCAAATGTTGGAGAAGTTTCTGTTTCCGCCGAACCAACAGTATGCGCCGATTAACAAACTTTCCGGCGGGGAAAAGCGCCGATTATTTCTGTTGAAAGTGCTGATGAGTGCGCCCAACGTGCTGATTTTGGACGAACCGACAAACGACTTGGACGTGCAAACTCTGGCGGTTTTGGAGGATTATCTCGAAGATTTTAACGGCTGCGTGATTGTGGTGTCCCACGATCGCTATTTTCTCGATCGCACAATTGACATGGTTTTCGCCTTGGAACCAGGAGGCAATTTGCGTTTGTATCCAGGGAATTACTCGGTGTATTTGGACTATAAGAAAGCTGAAGAAGCCAAGGAAGTGCAAGAACAAAAAGAAAAAGAAAAACTTGCACGCACTGCAGCATCTAACAACTCAAAACCCAAAGCTGTTACTTCAAAATCCACCAAAGTTTCGTTTAATGATAAGCGGGAATACGAGCAGTTAGAGACTAAAATTCCGCAGTTGGAAGCTGAGAAAGCAGAGATTGAGAAGATTTTGTCTGACAATGCTCCGAGCGGGTTTGCTGAGGTGAAGAAATTATCCGATCGTTTGGCGAAATTGACTCAAGAGATCGATCGGGCGACGGAGCGCTGGTTGGAATTGGCGGAACTGGTGGGTTAATTTTGGGCAGTGCTACTATAGATACAAAACCGATCGCAATCCTTCGTCTGTTTGTGCTTGTCAAGATTCTGGTAGCACTCCCGCACGCTCCCCTAAAAACGTTTTGTCCGCAGTCAAAATTTGAGATAGATTAGCAACAGAATCTTTGGTCAAACCTGTAGCTTGACTTGGTAACAAGACATGATATCGTGTCCCCACGCGCAACCCGGTTCTTAGTGCGGACTTCACCGCACTACGAGCCTCTATCATCAAATTCAAGTTTTCTGTCAAAATCGGCGAATTACCGCTAAACGGGGTTGACAAATATGGTTAAAAGTGTATAAGCAGTCAGCTTTAGTAAGCTCGGTAGCAAAAAAGCGTCAAAAAGCCCAAAAGTAAGTACAACAAAAGTCGATCGGGCAAAGTAAATTGATTGACCACTAAAATATGGTGAGGTTAAGCTACAATTGACCTGTTCTGAGCAAAGAATTGGTCAACATCACAAGTATCTTGTAGAAGTCTGAACCAGACAA
Source organism: Tychonema sp. LEGE 06208 (assembly GCF_015207505.1). Taxonomy (GTDB): domain Bacteria; phylum Cyanobacteriota; class Cyanobacteriia; order Cyanobacteriales; family Microcoleaceae; genus Microcoleus. The sequence continues at coordinate 23,450 of NZ_JADEWT010000060.1, read as the reverse complement.
TCTCAGGGTTGTCGAGCGGGAGCCAACAGAAAACTATGTCTCAAAAAGTAATCGCCAAACAGATGCCTTTGGAATCAACGTCAGATCCGATCGCCGTAGTGGCGACAGTCGAAAAAGTTCCAGCCGAAGCAGTGGCAGTTGAGTCCTATGCCGATCGGTTGATGGACGAACTGTTTGAAGGAGTCGATCGAGCCTGCGACGGCAGCGGCGGACTGCCAGCCGAGCCGACACGACCAGAATTCGTGGCGCTCAAATCGATCTCGGTACCTCAAATAGTTTTGTCGCAGTTGACACCCCAGTCTCCGCAAGCTAGCGAAAAAGACGTAGAAGCGCTCGCCCGCCAAGTCGCTCTAGAAACAACCAAAAAACAGCAGTCTAAACAATCCTTCGACAAAATCCTGCTGGGAGCAGCATTTGGATCGCTGCTCTTAGTCATGGGATTGTGGCTCGCCAGCAAGTCTGGACTGGTACGCTTGCCCGCCGCCGTCGCCCCCGCACCAGAAACGCCAACTGCAAGCGGCAAAACAACACCAGACACGAAGTTTGTAGAATACGCGCAGCGCTCGCTAGTATCAATCGAACAAAACAAAGCACCCCAGTCCAAATCGCAACTTGCCGGAGTTCCCGGAGCCGCCACACCAGGAACGCTGCCGAGCATTGCAATTTCCGGCGCGCCGCCACCAACCGCAGGTCTTTCGACAGCAGTCAACCGCATCGCTGATGCCCTAGAACAAGTCGCCGCCCAGCCGGGAGCACCCGCGCCCCAAGTCGTAGTCATCCCTCCCCCCGCTCAGGTGACGGTGGCTCCGGCTCCTCCGGCTCAGGTGACGGTGACTCAGGCTCCTCAAACCGTCGCAGGTTCTCCCTCGTCGGCTGCTTCAGTCTCGGGTAGGGCGATCGCAGCAGCCGGGAATCGAAGTCCCGTGGCCGCTTCCCAGTCGGAGGCTCCCCAGCCGAAGATTTTGGCTCGCGAAACCGAACCGGCACCAGCAGCAGGCCAATCTGCGCCGGCACCAGCAGCGAGGGAATCGGCACCAGCAGTCAGCAGCGCCTCGACTTCCGCGCACACGCTGGTGGGAATTTTGGAGTTGGGCGATCGATCTGCTGCTTTGTTTGAAGTAGACGGCGTAGCCCGCAGAATTTATGTGGGCGAAAGCATCGGCGCTAGCGGTTGGACTCTGGCAGAAATCAAAAATCAAGAAGCAGTGATCCGCAAGGGCGGAGATGTGCGATCGGTTTTTGTCGGTCAAAAGTTCTAATAGGTCATTAGTCATTAGTCATTAGTCATTAGTCATCAGTCATTAGTCATTAGTCATTAGTCATTAGTCATTAGTCATTAGTCATTAGTCATTAGTCATTAGTCATCAGTCATCAGTCATTAGTCATCAGTCATCAGTGATCTGTTACGGGTTGGTGATGGGTAATTGGGAAAAAGGTAATGGGTAATTGGCAATTATGAGGCTGTACTTCACAAAGGTTGAAAACAGTTATATAGCATTTATCAGATAAATGAGGTATGTAATAAGGCTGTAAAGTCCCGATATTCAGGGAATAGGAGTGCACCTCATCTTTTTAAGAAAGGCTATAATAAGCCACAACTAATGATTGATGACGAATAACGAATAACGAATAACGAATAACTAATAACCAATAACGAATAACGAATAACGAATAACTAATAACCAATAACCAATAACCAATAACTAATAACCAATAACCAATAACCAATAACCAATAACCAATAACTAATAACTGAGGAATTATAAAAAATGGGCTTATTTGACGATTTCAGCCGCTTTCTAGAAACCAAATTAGAAGAATTTTTACGCAGCAATCCCCATCTGGAATTGCAAGCAATAGAAGAACAACTGAAGGAACAAGAAGAAGATACTCTGCGGCTGATTCTCGAAATCCAGAAACAAGAAAAAACACTGCAAGCAGAAATTCTCTTGGCCGCCCAAGAAATTCAGCGCTGGAACGATCGAGCAAACAAAGCTAAAGCAGCTCAAAGGCTGGATTTAGCTCAAGCAGCCCAAGAGCGACAAGCGGCTTTGCTGCGTCAGGGAAATCAGCGCTGGGGACAAATGCAGGGCTGCAAAGAACGAATTGAAAGAGCAAAAGAACTGTACCGCCAAATTCAATTGCGGCGAAAAGAAGTTCGCTCAAAAGCAGCGGAAGCGGCTGTGGCCGCGGCCGCTCAAACTACTACTAAAGCAGAGCAGAATTGGGATACCAAGGGTTGGAATCAAACCTATAATTATAACAGTTTTAATGCTGCAGACCCTCTCGAAGACAAGTTTCAACACTGGGAAGCTCAGGAAGAACTCGATCGCATGAAGCGCAATATAGGCAGATAGTTATCTATAGCGATCGGACTAAAGGAACAGACCATCGTCACAAAAAAAGGTTTGTAGTGCGGAATTGCATACGCTTGCTTGGCGGAGGACTTAAGTCCGAACTACGAACGAATCTGATTGCGGTCAATCGATCGGACATCAGAGGACCCATCAATCAAAAATTTATGCAGCAAGTCTATTTGAGATTAAATAGCATTCTAAGATTGTAGGGACGATTTTGGCAAATCCAGCCTGTCACCCATAATATAGAGAAATAGTCGCCTTCATGGCATCATAGAAACTTGTCCCTCACATAACTGAAATCGATGACAGCTCAAAACTCCCCAGTTTCCCCCATCACTTGGAAAGAAGACCGAGTTCTGCTAATTGACCAAAACCGACTGCCGCAAGAATACGGTGTAGTCGAAATTAGCCACTCTCAAGATATGGCTGAGGCGATTAAAACTATGATAGTCCGAGGTGCTCCGGCGATCGGCGTAGCGGCAGCCTACGGGATGTATTTGGGCGCGAGGGAAATCGAAACGGGCGATCGCACCGAATTTCTCGCTAAACTAGAACAAGTTGGTGAATTATTGCGATCGACTCGTCCCACAGCCGTTAATTTGTTTTGGGCGATATCCCGAATGCTCAAAACCGCCGAAAAAACTAGCGGTTCCGTCGAACAAATCCAAAAAACTTTGTTAGAAATGGCCAAAACCATTCAAGCCGAAGACTTGCAAACTTGCAAAGATATCGGCGACAAAGGCTTAGAAGTTCTGCCAGCAACACCCGAAAAATTGAACTTACTAACTCACTGCAACGCCGGTGCCTTAGCTACAGCAGGTTACGGAACAGCATTAGGTGTAATTCGTTCTGCTTGGCGAGAAGGCAGACTCGGCAGAGTTTTTGCAGACGAAACTCGCCCCCGTCTCCAAGGTGCAAAACTCACAACTTGGGAATGCGTGCAAGAAGGAATTCCCGTCACATTAATAGCCGACAATATGGCCGCCCACTGCATGAAACTCGGCATGATTCACGCAGTAGTTGTCGGTGCAGACAGAATCGCTGCTAACGGCGACGCAGCCAATAAAATTGGTACTTACAGTTTAGCAATTGTTGCCAAAGCTCACAACGTCCCCTTCTTTGTCGCCGCACCTTTATCAACAATTGATTTTGAACTTTCAGACGGCAGCCAAATCCCCATTGAAGAACGCGATGCTGTGGAAATGTATCAAGTTGGAACTACGCGAATTTGTCCAGAGGGTGTAGAATTTTACAATCCCGCTTTTGACGTAACTCCGGCCGAATTAATTTCAGGAATTATCACGGAACACGGCACGGTTGCTCCTGGAGAGTTGAAACAGTTTCAAGCAAAACAATTAGTTTAATTGTATGTTACTCACCCGCTCTATTCACGCAAAGTTGTTGCAAATAATCCCGCTTTTGTCAAGTAGGTTTGCCGATAAATTTCAGGGAAAGATTGAGGGAGAATTTTTAGGGGAACGCCAAACAACTGTTAGGACACAGCAGTTCTGTTTTCCTAGCGCGACTCAAATTTGCAGCAATGTTACAAGCCGGATTCGTAGCTGTCGCAATCGGCAGAGGAAAGTTGCGATCGCAGCTATAACTTTGCCAGTTGTTTTTGCTACAGTCGCTCAGGCTCAATTGTCGCCAACCTTGAAAGCTCAGGAATCAGCAGCTAAACAATATGTGGCAGCGATGAATAAAGGTCAGCAAGCCTACTATGCAAACAATACGGGTTTTACAAGTTCTGTTGCCAATCTAGGTCTAGGTCGCATTAAAGCTGACACAGTTAATTACAAATATTCAATTAATACCGGAAACAAAGCTGTATTTAATTATGCAGTGTCGAACCAAGCTAATTTTAAAAGTTTTGTGGGAGGAGTTTTTTTAGTAGGCAACAAGAGGCAAACAATTTTGTGTGTAAATGTAGCTAATGGCAAGATTAAACCAGCCAATCCCATTAATACTAATGGGGTTTTAAACTGTGCTGCTAAAACAGCAAAAATTGTTAAGTAAACTATCTTTAATTTATGTGTAACTTAGCAGATAATTGGATTGTTAGCGCAGATATTGCTAAGGAATTGCTGTCAGGCAGAGCTACTCTGCTGGATGCTCGTGAACCTGTGTTAAAGTGGTTTTGCCGTCTGCCGCCAGCTATTCCCGTAACTTGGCAGCAATTTGCCTGTTCCGACTTTCCGCACCAAGGTAAAATTATCGAAGATGATGCAGTTTTAACAGAAAAATTGCAAGCATTGGGAATTTGTCAAGACCAACCAGTCATTGTCATTGCGGATTCCGCGAAAGGCTGGGGCGAAGACGGGCGGATTGTTTGGATGCTGCGAACTTTGGGACACGAAAAAGCTGTGTTTGTCGATGGAGGATATCGAGCTTTTGTTAAAGCTGGAATCGATCGCACAAACCGCACAAATCATCCATCGCAGCCAGGAGATTTTATTGTATCTCGCCGCTCGAATAGAGAAATCAATCGAGATGATTTAAAAGCTATTTTAGGCAATGCTAATTTAGCAGTGATTGATGCGAGGGAACCGCGAGAATATGCAGGTAAAACGCCTTACGGAGAAACCAGGGGCGGTCACATTCCCGGTGCGGTGCATCTCTACTACAAAGAGTTGACAAACAAGCAGGGAAAACTGCTGGAACGCGAGGAAATTGTCGCTATGTTGCAGCAGAAAGGAGTTTCGCAGTCAACGGAAATTGTGAGTTATTGTACTGGGGGAGTTAGGTCTGCATGGTTGACTTGTGTCTTGAAAAATTTGGGATTTAATGCTAAGAATTATGCAGGTTCAATGTGGGAATGGTCGGCTTCGCCGGCGGATAGCTATCCCCTGACAAAAAACTAAAACTAGCAATTAGAAATTAGTCCTAGGGTGCGTCAGAAGAGAGTCTCTTAATTACCGATAAAAGAAACCTAGCTGACGCACCTTATTCAGCCAATTAGTCCTAGGGTGCGTCAGAAGAGAGTCTATCAATTATCGATAAAAGAACCCTAGCTGACGCACCCTACTGAAGCCAAAACCCAATGATTATAATGGGCATTTAACCTTGACAAATCGGCGGGTTTCACGTTGCAGCATCTCAACCGACTTGTTCGATATACTGAGCGAGATCGTCGCGCAGGCGGCTGAGTTCGGCTTCGGTGGTGACGCGCACGCGATCGTCCCTAACCGTAATCAGCACTTTCGCAGCAAAAGGAGTTGGCCAGATATTCGGGTTGCAAAAAACCTCCAAAAATACATCCCCCGCATACCGATATTCCATCGGTTTTTGGGGAGAAGCTTTAGCGCCAGCGGTTTTGGCTGCTACAGCTTTCAAGCTTTCCATCAAAGCTGCAATCTCGCTTTGCAAATCCCGCGCGGCTTGCGGGGAAAAGCTAAAGGAAACAGAACCTTCAATTAAATTCAGTGTCAGGGGAGAAAGAGACATGGGCAATGAAATTTAACATACAATTGTTAATGATAAAAGATATAGTAACCCAAAAGAAGTACCTGCCAGCTAAATTGGACTGCGAGAATGCTATTAATTACAATTTGTCTCAAGAAGCTGGGCAAAATTAATGAATGTAAATCTAACCGCAACCTAGATTCTACAATACTTTTAATTTGCGATCGCTCGATCGGCTTTAAACTAGAAGCCATAACACTTGATGGCCGATCGAGGAGATTTTATGGTAGCCGATAACCGTTCCGAAATCCGCAAGGTTTTAATAATTACCTTATTGCTAAATTTGCTGGTGATGGCAATTAAAGCAGCCGTGGGATGGCTGACTGGTTCCCTCAGTTTGCTGGCAGATGCTTTGCACAGCGTCACGGACAGCGCTAATAATATTTTAGGATTGGTAACTAATCATTATGCCAATCCGCAGCCCGATCGCGATCATCCCTACGGACACCAGAAATTTGACGCTCTCGGAGCTCTGGGAATAGCTGTTTTTCTGGGAATTGCCTGTTTTGAAATTCTCAGCGGCGCTGTTGAAAGGTTGCTCAAAGGTGGCACAGTTGTCAAAATATCCCCAAATGAACTGTGGATATTGCTGCTCGTACTGGGGATTAATATTTTTGTCACTTTTTACGAGCGCAGGGTTGGGAAACGTCTCGGTAGCGCGATTTTGGTGGCTGACGCTCAGCACACGATGAGCGATGTTTGGGTGACAATTATGGTAATTGCTGGGTTGATTGGTGTTTGGCAAGGGCAGGTTTGGAATATACCTCAATTGCAATCCCTAGACGTGTTTTTGTCTTTTCCTGTGGCTGTTTTGGTATTTAGCAGCGGTTGGAAAGTTTTAAGGGAAAATCTGCCTTGGTTGGTGGATGAAATGGCGATCGCCCCGGAAGCGATCCACGCGATCGCAATGGATGTACCGGGTGTTGTCAACTGTCACTCGATCGCCTCTCGCGGTGCGATCGGGCGTCAAGTGTTTATTGATATGCACATGATTGTGAATGCGGCTGATGTAGAAACTGCTCACCAGATTACAGAAGAAGTAGAAGCCCGTTTGGAAGAACGTTTCAGCCCTGTACGCATCTTAATTCACGTCGAGCCTCCGGCTTACGAGTCCGATCGAATTAGCTACGATTCTGGAGAGAATGAAGCAGGAAAGAGGATGCAGGAAGGAGGAAATATCTAGGCTGTACCGGCAGCCAACAGCAGACTCTGGGATTGAGCAAGAAAGCCTTTTTGGGCGATCGGTATTCCTAGATTTTTTGAAATTTTATCAATCGGATTCAAGCGATCGCACTTCATTTTGTGGCGCTTTTCCACAGGAAAAGGGGGGTTTTCCACAGGAAAAGGCAAGTTTTCCACAATAAATTTGATAATTATCGATCGAAAGACTATTGGTACAAGTTGGCAGTTTTTTGGATTTCTACGGCCATTTTGTGTCGCAAGTCCCAAGGTAGCAGAATTTCGACTTGGGAGCCCAAAGCTCGCAACCACCTCAGCGGGTAGTAGTCTGTCACTCGGTAAGTGACTTGATAGTAAGCATCGTCGGTTGGGCGAGACTGGAGGATTTCTAAAAGTGCCGATCGCTCTTCTGGATTGGGAGTGTATTGTGTGATTAATCTGGCGGCGCGATCGTACTCTATGGCTTTACAGGTATGGTGAATGCTGATTCCTTGCAGGTAGGATTGAGCGAAAGCGCGATCGAACCGCAGTACCATCAGCGCGGTTTCTTTATAAAAATCGCAGCCCCAAGCTTCCTTTAACATATCGTTAACTGTTTTGGGAGTTGGCAGGTTATTTTCCTGATATTTTTCCTTGAGTAATTGGGGGATGCGGGTATCTTGCCAATCTAGCGGTTCTATGCGTTTAGAAATAATGCGATCGAGCCGATATTTGTACCAATTGATATCACCTTTGGGAGTGCTGCCGTAGGCACACAAATATTTAGCTCGTTCCATAAAGTAAATACAAACAGGATAAACAACGCACTCCTTAATCAGATTTTGATGAGCGCTGCGATAAGTTAATAGCAAAGGAGCGATATTTTGAGAATCCCACATTTCCTGCAATTCGCTCTGAAATTGATCGACAGCATCTTCTAGGCTGCTAGATTCGGGTACGAGATAATCAACGTACAAAAAGACGCGGTGATTATCTTCATCTCCTGCTGCGAAAACCTGTTCCGCCAACAAAGGCAAACTCGGATCGAGAAAACTAAACATATCCAGATAAATCTGTGCTTTAGAATTCAAATTGCTCTCTGTATTGGAGTTTTCCGATCGATCGAATATTGACGGGATTGTTTCTACTCGGCGATAATTCTTACTTCGGCCCGGAGCATCATTTATTAGTTGCAGCAAATTCCGACTCACCAGCAAATCGAAATCATTCTGCAGAGATTTGCGAACTTGAGCGAATAATTTTTCTGCCAAAAGTTCGTCTAAATCGATCTCGGAAATTGCGAGCTGTTTTTGTAAAGAGTGCCGCCACTCATTTACAGGCACATCCCATTCGATCAACCACTGTTTGGTTGTTTTGTTGCAGGCGCAATTTGGCTCTGGATAGTTGGCAATATCTGCTTGCTTTTCATCTTTGTAATTCTCGCCAAAGAAAGCGGCGCGCCAATCGGCATAGGTGAAGGAATTTGCCAGGGCATTATATGCTTCGTCGCTGTACAGCCAAGTTAACAAAACCCATAACCTGATGGCGCGGGTCAGATTTTGCATTTGGTCGAGGGAACCGTTGGCTAATTGTTGTAAAATCTTGGGGTTGGGGGGATTGCCAAAGGTTTGGTTCACGGTGGGTTTGAGGGATTGGTGTTGTGTTTTTATAGCGTAAGGGCTAACGGAAGGGGGGTCTTCCTATAGGATGCCATAATCGGCGTGACAAAGTTGAAAAAGACGGAGAAACAGGCTTTATGAGTACATCTGAGTTCGACAAGTACAAAGTTGACCACCTATTTTTGCTGGTTGGCGAGAATCCTTTGCCTAACTATGTGGCTGCGAGACTTTTGTTAAATCCAGGAGGTACGCCCTACCTTGTGTATACGACTGGTACAGAGAAGCCAGCCAAGCGTCTGCAAACAATATTGAGTAGCGAACCAATTGGTTTAAAGACTGCTCAACTTGTGCCACTAAATGATGGCGAAGCTGATGCCTATCAGATTCAAAAGGCAATTCGCTCTAAGCTAGAAACTATCAAGGATGGAAAGATTGGGTTAAATTATACGGGCGGTACGAAGGCGATGGCTGTACACGCTTACAGAGCAGTTTTTAGCAAAGAGCGTCCCCAGACTGTGTTTAGCTATCTTGACCCGCGCAAGCTAGAGATGTGCATAGACAGCGAGAACACTCCCATCAAACCGATCAAAGTTAAACCAGAAGTGCTGCCAGTCAAACTTGCAAAACTTTTTCAAATTCACAGTTTAGAGTTAAAAGCCAATCCTACACAAGAAGCGCGATTACCCGATTTAGCCGCCACACTTGCGGAAATATTTAAGGACGAAGATAAAGCAAAGCATTGGTTTGATTGGTACTACAAAGTATTCTGTGAAAATGCACGTAAGAAGAAAAATAGTAATTATGGTGATTGGAAAAGCAAGTCCGAGTTAGAGAAGTTATCGGTATCTCTCGAAACAGCACCACCAGCAGTCATTGCATACCTAAAAAGAGAAAAATTGGTTACACCGGATGATAAAATATCGTTACAAGTAGTACAACAAAAAGGAATTTTTACGGAAATAAAACATTTTTGTAAATACCTGGATGGGTTGTGGTTAGAGCATTATGTTTTACAGCAAGTCAAAAATATTGCCGATTTGCATTCCATCAAGGACTATGGACTTAATTTTGAAGTTCCTCTTAAAGGAACTAGAAGCGGATTTGAATTTGATGTAGCGTTTACACGAGGCTATCAGCTTTTTGCGATATCTGTTTCAACAACCAGCAAAAGAGACTTGTGCAAAAATAAGCTATTTGAAGCCTACTTGCGAGCGCGACAAATGGGCGGTGATGAAGCGAGAGTTGCTTTAATTTGTTGTACTGACGAACCAGATACTCTCAAAGCAGAGGTAGCAGTGTTAGATGAGAAAAAGATTGCTGTATTTGGACGGGACGATCTAATGGATTTAGCGAGCAGGATTGGAGAATGGATTAAACAAAACGATAAGGATGCAAGATGAAAAAGTTTACTGTCACTGTACTAGACACCACTGGAATTCAACCCTACATTTTCGGTAGCAACCGCCTGCGCGAAAATATTGGTGCATCTTACCTGGTTTCTCAGGCAACAGATGACTGGGCTAGAGAAGCTTTACATACCTTCGCGCGCCAAGATATAAATCGAAAAGTTTACGCATTCGATCCTAAAAAACATCAACCAGATGCAAAACCATACATTGAAGATGATGGACTAGCTGCTGAATTAGTTTATGCAGGTGGCGGTAATACAGTATTGCTGTTTTCAGACAAGCAATATGCCGTGCAATTTACTAAGATTTTGAGCAAGCGAATCCTAGAAGATGCCCCAGGAATTAATCTTGTAGCTGTTCATCAAGAATTTGATTGGGATAGTCAATCTCTATATGATGTCGTTCAGAATTTGATGAAAAATGACTTGGATGCCAAAAAGCGCAGCCGTATACCCTCTGCACCATTGCTAGGTTTGGGTGTGACAGCTACTTGTCGATCGACTCAGTTAGTTGCCGTAAAGATGAGCGAAAAATTTGAGGATGATGAACCCTATCTTATTTCGACAGAGATTGATGCAAAACTCAAAGTTGTTTCTAAAGCTAACAATAAGCTGCAAAAAATGTTTGCCTCTGCTTTAGATTCCTATAAATTCCCTCTAAGAACCGACAAAATGGGTCGTTCAGAAGGAGATTCTAGCTATGTTGCTGTAGTTCATGCTGATGGCAATGGTATGGGTAAACGGTTTCAAAATTTTGGCAAAGATAAGTGTAATCGAGACTACATTATCGCTATGCGCCAACTATCCCACAGCGTCAATCAGGCTGGTATTAATGCACTGAAAGAAGTGGTAGAGATACTGGTTAAATCAATTAAGGTAGATGCCGATGGAAAAAGAAAAGTCAAGGGTAAGTTTGAGATCAAAGATAATTACTTGCCCTTCCGTCCTCTAGTCTACGGTGGTGATGACATTACCTTCGTTTGTGATGGAAGATTGGGATTAGAACTCGCCGCCATTTTTTTGCAAGAATTTGAGAAAAAGCTAGTTGTAGGCAATGAAAATGGTAAAAATCCTCTCACAGCCTGTGCAGGAATTTGTGTTGTCAAAACTCATTATCCCTTTGCACGCGCTTATCAACTTAGCGAAGATTTGTGCCGAAAAGCTAAAAAATTTGTTAAAGATGAAGACAAAGGAGATTTCTCAGCTTTGGATTGGCATCTAGCAGCCAGTGGCTTAAGTGGATCGATTTCTGAAATTCGCGATCGCGAATTTCAAGTACCCGCAGGTAGTTTATCAATGCGACCTGTAAGTTTGAAAAAAGAAATCGATAGCGATTGGCGTACTTGGGAGGGCTTCACAAAAGTAGTCAAACACTTCAATGAAGATGAGGAATGGAACGGTCGTCATAATAAGGTGATTGCTTTAAGGGATGTACTGCGACAAGGAATTGATGCAACTCAGAAGTTTCTCAAAAACTACAGAATAAAACATGAGCAACTACCTCTTTTTCCAGAATTTAGCGGTCAAAGTAAAGATTTAGCTGAGAAAGGTTGGCTAAATGGAGTTTGTGGTTACTTTGATGCTATTGAAGCGATGGAATTTTATATCTCATTAAAAGAGGAGTCAGATGCCAATTTATCAACTGAAAATAAAACTGCTGAGTGATACAACTTTTGGGCGGGGAGATGGAGTCGCAGGTTTAATTGACCAAGAAGTCGAACACGATCCTTTTGGTTTTCCTTACTTGCGGGGACGCACTCTCAAGGGATTGCTGAGCGAAGAAAGCGATAACTTAATTGCAATATTGACTAATCATCGCCCATCTTGGGAAAGAGTTGCTTGCAATTTGTTCGGTACATTGGGCAGTACCATAGGGACAATGGGTGCAGTTCATGTAGGTGATGCTTGTTTGCCAGAGGATTTACGTCAAGCTGTTGCTTTCCAGATTAATGATGAAAAAAAGTTAACAAAAACAGAGGTACTTAATTCGCTAACAACTATCCGCCGTCAAACTTCTATAGACCCACAATCCGGTACACCATATGAGGGGAGTTTGCGTTCATTTCGCGTAGTTTTGCGCGACATTTGTTTCACGGCTGACTTAATTTTTGAGAAGATGCCAAGTGATGAAATGCTATCGCTTTTAGCAGTTGGTGCGTTGGCACTTCGGCGCTTGGGTAGCGGACGCAATCGAGGTCGGGGTCACGTCCAATGTACGTTACATGATGATGCAAACGGTGATGACATTACGCATCACTATGCTAACTATTTTGCAAAATAAATTAAGGAGAAAGTTGCATGAAAGCAATTACTTTAACATTACATACTCAGCAACCAATTCTCGCTACTTCATTTCAAGGCGATCCCAACAGCGATGTATCGTACTCTTACATTCCGGGCAGTATGATTCGCGGTGCAATTATTGGGCGTTACATGAGGCAGCATCACTTGTCAGAACTTGATTTAACCAATGAAGAAGTGAAGAGATTGTTCTTCGATGCCAACAGTACGCGCTACTTAAATGCTTACCTTTTGAGTTACGAAAAGCAATCGCAACGCACTCTTCCTCTGCCTTTATCTTGGTTCAAGGATAAGGATGCAGAAGTTAAGGAGGATTCGCCTATAACTGTCTATGATTTCAGTATTGAGAGAGGAGAAGATCCAGAAAATCCTAAATCTGTGGGTGAATACTTTTGGACTAAGAAAGGTGGAGTAGTTAATTTATACAAAGACAAGCGGCGGATTAATATTCATAATTTTCGCGATCGCCAAAAAGGACGTTCTACAGACAATCAAGGTGAAATCTTCCGCTACGATGCCCTAGATGCGGGACAAACATTTCAATCAGTCATCCTCTGCGAAGATGGAGACGCGATCGCAATTCAGATGTTATTAGTCACCGAACCAAACATCTGGTTAGGCGGTTCTCAAAGTGCTGGATACGGACATACTAAGATTATAGATGCAAAACCTCTTAATCTTAATGATTGGAATGAAATTGGAGTTCCAGCAGAAGACCGTGAAAATCAGGAGCAGTTAATAATTACACTTCTGAGCGACACACTTTTGAGAAGCAAAGATGGTCAACCTGTAGCCGATCCAATATTAATTAAACAAGCTGTCGAGGAAGTGTTAAATATCTCATTGCCTGAACCTAGCAATATTTTCGCTGGTAGCACTTTAATTGGTGGGTTTAACCGTAAATGGGGATTGCCTTTACCGCAAGTGCCAGCATTGGCTGCAGGCAGTGCGATCGTTTTTGAAGGTCTTAAGATGAATGAATCACAAATTCAACAACTTGAAGCTCAGGGAATTGGAGAGAGAAGAGAAGATGGTTTTGGACGAATTGCTATCAATTGGCTACAATATGAAAAGTTTACAGTCAGTTTAGCTCAGCCATTTAGTAGCTCTACTTCCTTGAAAAAAGGTTCGCGTCTTTTAGCTGAACAGATGACACAAAGATTGTTAGAACAAAAACTAGAGGAAGCACTGCAAAAGAAAGTAGGATATTTAACTTTGCAAGAAGGCATTAGTAACAGTCAATTATCACGACTACAGTCTGTTGCACGACAAGGACTTTCCAATGGCGATTTTAGTTTAGTTGTCTCACTGCTAAATAATTTACCATCGAAGGCGAAGAATCAATTTGAGCGCACAAAAATTGGCGATAAATCATTCAGACAACAGCTAGATGAGTGGTTGAGCAACCCAACTGATTGGATTAATGGAATAGAAGTAAGAATTGCTGATATCGATCGCAAGTTTGATGACGATCGCGCTAGAGAAGATAAGCTAGCTGAAAAGTACACGCTGCGGCTGATTATGGCGGTAGCGAAGAAGGCAACTAAGGAGAAAAAATGATGACTCAAGAACGTCTAAATCGCTGTCACCGCCCGATCGCCCAACGCATCATTGTACGGGGTACGTTAATCTTAGATACGCCGACTTGCTTGGGAAGCGGTGACGCAGATAGTCCAACGGATATCGCATTGCTGAGAGATAGTGTGAGCGATTGTGCGCTTTTAACTGGTGCATCGATTGCAGGTGCTTTGCGCAACTATTTGCGGGAGTACCAACACGGATACGGTGTAGAGGAACAAAAGGGCGATCGGGCTACTCGCTTATTTGGTGGTACTCGTCGCGATCCTGATGGCGAACAAAGTCCATTAATTATCAATGATGCTATCAGCAGCACTATTCCCACTGTGGAATTAAGAGATGGTGTAGAAATTGAAGCCATAACTGGCACGGCAAAACCAGGTCATAAATACGATTTGGAACTGTTAGCGGCAGGAACAAAATTTTCACTTTCCTTTGAATTACTGGTAGAGAAGGATAAAAATTCTGCAGAACAGCAAGCATTAATTAATGATTTAGCATGGGCTTTACAAGGCTTAGAAAAAGGTGAAATTGGGATTGGCATGAAAAAGCGGCGCGGTTTTGGTCGCTGTCATGTCGAAGAATGGCAGCTTTGGAGCTTTAACTTGGAAGATGCGGGCGATCGCACAGCGTGGTTAAATTTTGAACATTGGCATACAGGTTTATTACCCGATCGCGAAACTTATTCATCAATTGCTACTACTCTGGGAGTATCATTAGAGAATGAGAAGGATAAGCGCGATCGCTTCCTCATCCACGCCGAATTCAAATTAGTCGGTTCTCTCCTCATCCGTTCCGGTCAAGACTCAACTGGACGCGCCCCGGATGTCGTACACTTGAAATCTCATCGACCTAACGAATCCGAGTCACAATCGGTATTATCCGGTACAAGTTTAGCCGGAGTATTACGCCATAGAGCAGAGCGTATTGTCAAAACATTGGGTAGTTGCTCGCCGATTGTTGATAATTTATTTGGTTTTGTGATTGGTAAGCAATCTCAAGCTAGCCGTTTGGTTGTCCACGAGAAAGTTATCAAAGATGCAACTGACTTAGTACAAAATCGGATTGCGATCGACCGTTTTACAGGAGGTGCATATCACGGCGCATTATTTGACGAACAACCTATATTTGGTGGTGATGAAACTCGTGTCTGTATTGAGTTAGAGTTGCGTAACCCGAATGAATATGAAATTGGCTTGCTGTTACTATTGCTGAAAGATTTGTGGACGAGTGATTTACCTGTGGGGGGTGAAAGCAGTATTGGCAGAGGACGTTTAAAAGGAATCAAGGCAGACTTAATACATCATCATCCACAAAATCCACAACAATGGGAAATTTTTGAGGAAAATGGAACATTGCACATTATCGATAAAGCTGATAAAGGGGGTTCGGGAGAATCAGTTAGAGATACGCTAGAAAGATTTGTCAAAGCATTGTTAGCACATTTAGGGAAGGAGGTAGAGGTATGAAGGATGCGATGGATTGTTCATCTCAAACTAAAGAATTCGTTAATGACGATGAGTTATGCAGTTGGCTAGAGGAGCAAGCCAAGTCTTATCAACTACCTTATTTGTTAGGTCATGCTGATGATGGGGTAATTTGGGGTCGTTTTGATGAGTTAAATAATTGGAAACTCACCACTGCTGAAAAGATATTTCACAAACCTAATTTTCATGTTTGCTTTCCCAAGCTACGGTTATTGACATTGCAACAATGTCGTGTATTTGGTAAAAATGGTGAAATATTCCTTTGGCAGAGTGGAGTGAAGTGGAAATGCCGTTTCATTGGTAAGTCAGAAGAGGATAAAATCACAGAAACCCAAATTCTCTATGGAACGCATGGAAAAGAGAGAGAAGGCTTTACCTTACTTTCTGATGGTTCTCAGGGACTCAGACACGCCGTACCATTAACAGGTATTACTTTTGATAAAGATGGGAAAAAACGTCCGGTTCGTCTTCTTGTACATCACTACATTACTTCTGATGATACAGGTATAGCTCGGATATATCTCAGCCGTCTTGTTGATTTAAAAACTCAGAAAAACTAGAAATATTGAGGATTTACTATGGCTCCTAAACATTTGAGACAAATACCAGAAAATCGGCAGGCGATCGCGCCTTACAATTTTGTCGAACTACCCGATCGAGTGGTAGAAGTGACTGAAGATTATCTGCCCAAAAGCAACTGCTACGATCCAAAGCGTCACACGGGAAAAATTGACTGTACTTTAACTACTTCATCACCTCTATACATTCGCTGCGGATTAACGACAGAAGAATTTAAAGATGGCAAAGAAGCTAAAGACTTGCCAGACTTCTTCTACACCAATCCAACTGCTGAAACTCAACAGCCTGTCATTCCTGGTAGTAGCTTGCGCGGAATGCTACGAACGCTTGTTGAAATTATTAGTTTTAGCAAGATAGAGCGAGTATCGGATCGGCAACATTTTTTCTTTCGGGCCGTTGCTACTACTGAAAATGATGATTCTTTAGCTCAAGCATACAAGAAATATATAAATCCTCAAAAGGTCAAGGCTGGTTATCTAAAAAAAGAAGGCGAGCGCTGGTTTGTTTGTCCAGCAAAATCTCTCAAAGGCGTTACATTTGCTTGGGTTAAAGAGGAAGATTTGTCAACTGTTGATTTTCCTAAATTAATCAAAATGGATGAGCCGGGATATTTACCTCAGCACATCCCCGTTAGCTTTAAGAATATCAATAAAAACAAGAATAACCGTTATTTCGCAGAGGATGTTAGCCCGCCTAATACTCATCCAATGAATAACGGGATGTTAGTCAGCAGCGGTAATATGAAACAAAGTGATGACTCTTCTAAGAAAACCACCCGCCGCAATCATTGTATAGTATTTCAGCAGAGTCCAAGTCCAAATAGACTAGAAATTGACCCTATTGCTGTTGAGCATTACTGCGATGCACTTACTGACTTTCAAAAGTCGAATCCGTTTGATAGTAATTTAGGAGTTTTACAAGATAGTTTGCCTATCTTTTACTGTCAGCCACAACAAAATGAAAAGGTTATAACTTTATTCGGTCACAGTCCTAATTTTCGCATTCCATATTCTCATCAAGGTGATGGAAAAGCTGCTTCAGCAGTTGATTTTATTCCTTATGGTTTAGGTAAGTCTGATAAAATAGACTTGGCTGATGCTATTTTTGGCTTTATTAAAGATAAACAAGCAGGAGAAGAACAAGCCAAAGCCCGTTGTGGGAGAGTATTTATCAGTGAGGCCATTTGTAAACAAACTACCCGTGACGATATATGGTTAACTGGCAACACAATCACACCTAAGATTCTTGCCAGTCCTAAACCAACCACTTTTCAACACTACTTAGTTCAAACCAGTCATGCTAAAAACGATTTGAAACACTATGCTAGTAAGCCAGATGAAGACACTATTATCCGCGGACACAAGCTCTACTGGCATAAAGGCTCATCTCCGGCAATTAAACATGAAAATCCCAATCATGTTTCGGATACGCAAAAAACCGAAATTAAGCCAATAAAGCCTGGAGTTGATTTTCAATTCACTATTTACTTTGACAATTTGACTCATGTAGAACTTGGGGCGTTATTATGGGTGCTTGATATTGCTAAAAATGAAAAATATCGCCTGTCATTAGGGATGGGAAAACCTTTGGGAATGGGAGCAGTCAAGATTGAGTCAAAATTGTATCTTAGCAAGCGCAACCGACGCTATAGCAGCTTATTCGACGGTCTTAATTGGGCAATTGGCGAAGAGTTTGAAGACAACCTAGATTATCCAATACTTTTTGAAAATTATGTGCTAGAAAAGATTCGGCAGACTGGAAAGTTCAGGGATATTGAGCGTATTCAAATGCTTTTAGCAATGCTGAGTTGGCAAGATAGCCCTTCGACAGATAAAACACGTTACATGGAAATTGAACGCCAAAAACAACCATTAGACGGCGATCCGAATGAGTATAAAACTCGGCGCGTACTACCTACACCATTGCAGGTAATAATACAAAAGCAAGGAAATAATCGCCCTACTCTACGAGCTTCTATACATCCCTACAACCAGGAATCATCCATCATGACCACTTCATCAGCTACAGAAGTTTCTCAATCTGACGACGCTAATAAATTTTCTGATGGTCAAATTGTAGAAGCTAAAGTTTTAGATATTGCAACTAAAGTTATAGACAGTAAAAAAACCAAGACTACGATTACCTATGAGGTCTATGGCTCAAAGCTTGGGAAGACAGAAGATTTTTATAAAAAGTCTGTTTCATTTGCTATTGGAGATATTGTAAAACTCAGAATTACAGAGGTAAAAAATGGCAATATCAAAAAATACGATCGTCTGGAGTAGCCCGATCGCTCTTTTTACTAAAAGCGATCGCCCCTCTCCCACCCATCTCACCAAGGACGATCGCCTATCTTATGCACTTGCAAAAAACGGCTACTATATTTACTATATTATGTGTATAAAGCTGGAGAGGATCTCGCCCTAGCAAGCATTGAGTTTGAATGTGCGATCGACCTGCTGTATGAAGGTGTTAGCTTTGAACAAGAGTGAGAGGTTGACTAATTCGCCTAAACCACAACCTCAACAGAAGACATCGCTCGAATTTTTATCACGGCCCGCCGATTAGTTTGTCTGACTCCCGTACTAGCAATTCATTGACAATCGCCACATTATTTTTATAAATTTCCAATCGAATCGCGTTCCGGTCTGAATATTGGAAAGTTACAATATAGGTAATACCCCGATCGCGATCGGTGAAGCGGTACTGCGGTCTGCTTGTCGTACCCTTAACATCAAAACCTGTTAGGTTAATCTTACTACCATCTTGTTCGTTTTTAACGTAAAGGATGTAATAAGCTGGTTCCCACGCCCAAAAAGAAGCTTGCCACTTTGAGTTAGAAAAGGTTCCCCGAATCGAAAACTGCCCCACGGTTATTGGACAGTTGTTCACCTCGTCGTCAATTCCCTTACTGCTATCTAAATTAGCTTGACACGGCTGGTTTGGTTTGTCTGCCCAAGCTGCAAACGATAGAGATAAAGAAAGCGGTAAAGTGCAAACTGTTGCCCAAGCGATCGCTTGAATTTTTACCATGAGTTTTACCTCAGTTGTTTGTCGTTTATCCCAACGAGCTTAACTGCAACTCGTCAAAAATTTCTAGATTGTTGCACAATTTAATACAGCCACTTCTTCCACTACCCCATCTTATCAAAAGCGATCGCCCTTTCCCCGTGCTAAAATCATCTCTATAAAATACGCCACCTCAATTTTGGAGGTTATTATGCCCTCCAGCGCTTACAAAACCGTCAGTTCAGTCCTCAAAGAATTTCAAGTTACCTACACCGAATCAAATTTCATAGTAGAAACAGAGTTTCATGTCTCCGATTATTTTCGAGAAGATTTGGAATTTACTATGCGAGAAGGAGTGGTTGACAATTCTGAATTGGCAGTTGGCGAAAATTTGATTTATCCAGTGCTCAAAGAAGTTTGGAAGCACTATTACAGCGGATTTGTTTTGTGAGCCATCAATCTCTCACCTGCGACCAATATCTTTCAGGATTTCCTGAATATATTTTAGCTAAACGTTCTTCATTAGGAAAAGTTGTTTTTGAACAACCTTACTTTCTATTAGTTGAAGCCAAACAAGATAACTTTGAAAATGGATGGGCGCAGTGTTTGGCTGAAATGATTGCGGCACAGCGACTAAATGAAAATTCAGAGCAAGAAATATTTGGAATTGTATCTAATGGGGAAGTATGGCAGTTTGGCAAACTCAAATCTAATGTTTTTACTCGCAATCAAATGTTTTATACGATTCAAGAATTAGACAAACTTTTTGCCGTTATCAATTACGTGTTTCAACAGTGCGAATTGCTGCTGGATGCTGAAACGAGCGATCGCAATTAAACAGAGTTTGAAGTATCTCTTCGTTCTAAGTTCTATCTAGTTCATTTTCTTGACGTATCCATTGCCGTAAAGTTTGTTCTGCGCCAACCTCATCTTCCTGCGCTTGGGCTAGAAATTCATAGAGTTTTATTTTGGGAACTTGGAGAAAAGTCGGGCTAATTTCAACTTCTTGATATTCTTCGCCTTGAAGTTGATAGATGCGCCAAACCCGCCCGTTAAAACGCCAAAATTCAGGAACTCCCATACTGGCATAAAGTTCCAGTTTCTTGATATCTGTGTGCGTAATATCGATTTCTACTACTAAATCTGGTGGCGGATCTTGCTGCAAATTTACCGTTTTTCCTGCCACTAGCGGTTGGTTCTGGATGTAGTAAGCATTATCCGGTTCTGCACCCCGATCCAAATCTTCCCGATCGAGCGTTGTCGAACCCATCGTTTTAATTTTTAAACCGAGTTCAGCGACTAAGAAATAAATAAAACGTCCGATCAATTCTCGGTAAAATTCATGTTCTTCTAAAGGCATCGTAATTTCTAAAGTGCCGCGATCGTAGGTAAAATGGGCAGAGCGACTCTCGCCAATTGCACGGACAATTTGCTGATAGGCTTGCCAATTCAAGTTGTGGAAAATTACCCGTTTTTCGCCGATCGCTCGGGGTGCATTTAATAATAGAGGAGTAGTCACCATATGCAACACAGTTGACAGTTGACAGTTGACCCTTCAACTTTGTTCGGGGCGACGCAGTTGAGAGATAAATTTTCTGTGTAAGTCCTGTAATTAACACAGGACTTACACACGGCATCTATCCAAATCGAAAATCAAAAATCGAAAATCGAAAATAGTATCACTCCCACTCGATCGTACCAGGCGGCTTAGAAGTAATATCGTAAACCACCCGGTTCACCCCCTTAACCTCATTCACAATCCGATTCGAGATCAGTTCCAACAAATCGTAAGGAACCCGCGCCCAATCAGCCGTCATCCCGTCTTCACTTGTGATAAATCGCAGAACGATCGGGTAAGCATAGGTGCGCTGATCGCCCATCACCCCTACACTGCGAATCGGTAGCAAAACTGCAAAAGCTTGCCAAAGTTCGCCGTACAATCCGTGGCGGTTAATTTCTTGGCGAACTATGAAGTCAGCATCTCGCAAAATATTTAGTCTCTCTGCGGTAACTTCTCCTATAATCCGAATCGCCAATCCCGGGCCCGGGAAAGGTTGTCGGTTGACGATTTCTTCGGGAAGCCCGATCGACCGGCCGACTTTTCGCACCTCATCCTTGAACAACTTTCGCAGCGGTTCGATCAACTTAAAGCACAAATCTTTAGGCAACCCGCCCACATTGTGGTGACTTTTAATTTTAACAGCAACTCGTTCGCCGCTTTTCGGGTCTACATTCGTGTCAGCAGATTCAATCACATCTGGGTAAAGAGTACCTTGGGCGAGGTAATCAAAAGGGCCGAGGCGCTTCGATTCTTCTTCAAATACACTGATAAATTCGTGACCGATCCGCTTGCGTTTTACTTCAGGATCGGTAACACCTTCAAGCTTAGCCAAAAAGCGACTGCGAGCTTGAACGTACTGCACCGGAATGTGGAATTGCTCTTGAAATAATTTCACCAACCGTTCCGGTTCCTGCTTCCGCATAAACCCTTGGTCGATAAACATACAAGTGAGTTGGTCGCCGATCGCCTGGTGCAGCAAGAAAGCCAAAGTCGAAGAATCAACCCCACCGGATAGAGCCAACAAAACTCGTTGATCTCCCACCCTGGCACGAATTTCGCGAATAGTTTCCTCGACAAAAGTAGCTGTCGTCCAAGTCGGTTCGCACTCGCAAATATGGTAAACAAAATTGCGAATCAAAGCTTGTCCGCCGATCGAGTGAACCACTTCTGGGTGAAACTGAACGCCGTACAAACTTTTCTCGTGGTTAGCCACAGCAGCAGACGGAGTATTGTCCGTGTGAGCGAGGATCTCAAAACCCGACGGCAACTCGCTACAGGAGTCTCCGTGGCTCATCCACATCGTGCTGCCCTCCTCGACATTTGTCAGCAAATCCGTAGGATCGTCAATAAATAGCGATGCCTTGCCGTATTCCGCCAACTTAGCCCGCTCAACTGTCCCGCCGAGTTGCTTTACCATCAACTGCATCCCGTAGCAAACACCCAGCACTGGGATTCCCAAATTCCAAATTTCCGGGTCGCATTGGGGAGCTCTTTCATCGTATACAGAACTCGGCCCTCCTGACAGAATAATTCCTTTAGGTGCGATCGCTTTTAACTGTTCTGCAGTAGTGCGGTAAGAAATAACTTCTGAATATACTTGAGTTTCGCGAATGCGGCGAGCAATCAGTTCGGAATATTGCGAACCGAAGTCGAGAATCACGATCATTTGGCGGTCTATTTGCCCCAGAGAAGAGTTTGTGAGGTCAGAGTCAGTTTCTATTTGAGTAGTCACGGTGATTGCGTAATTGCTAATTGCTAGTTGGGCAGAATGTAGCGGAGGTATTGGTCGCCGCTTGAGTCCAAAATTGATGGAAGCGAGCTACCCTTAGTCGCTAGGAATAAATAAGATTTATACTAGATTGCTGTCAGCGATGTCAGTCAATTAATAGGGTCTGCGACAAGCATATATTTACTTCGAGCCTTACCCTAATTAATTAAACTATTGCATCAGAAATTTCTTCAGGACGCAACCCAGTATAATCAAGGTCTAGGGACTGAGAATTATTACTTGTTAAATATTATCCCTGAGCTATCTTTTACAAAGAATTACGGGATATTCACACTACATTAACAAATTTGTGTCAAAAATGTATCTCCTATGTCACTTTTAACAATAATTTTGCGATCGCGCCCAAACATCACCGAGCCCACGGGAATACGCTGGTTAGTGTGAGTAAAAATGCAATCCGCCGATCGCAAGTCTATTTCTCGGCTAATCTCACCGTAAATTCGATCGACCCAATTGCTACCAGTTGCCCCATCCAAAGCCCGCAGTTGCCCGAGAGCCTCTTCGGCCGTCGCTGCTGAAAAAATCGCGGAACAGGCATCGGCGGGCATTCCAGCTTTAGCACAGTAAGCTGTGAGAATTTCCCTGCGCCCATCGGCGAGGTGGTGGTGAGTGTGAAAAATCCCCGCCGCCAATTTCATCAGTTTACCGTGATAGCCAAACAGCAAAATCGATCGCACGCCCTGAAATCCAGCCTCTACCAGCAGCGGGCCCAGCCAGTTAGCAGTTTTCACCAGCCGCTGCGGATCGATCCCCAGTTGTCGCGCCAAATCCAAGCCATTTTCGCCGATGCAGAAAACTAAAGTGTCAAACAGTTCGGCTTTTTGTTGCAGTTGTTCGCGATAAACTTCCAACTGTCCGGGGGCGCTCAGCGGTTGAGAAATGCCCGTTGTACCCAGCAGCGAAAGTCCTTCTACCACACCGAAAGCTGCGTTAGAAGTGCGGGCGGCCAGTTTCCGCCCTGAAGGCAAAATCAGGGTGACAGTAATTTTTTCTCCCCGTGCGAGTTCTCTGCTCAGATTCGATCGCAGCAGCCGCATAGCGTAATCATAGATTGCCGCTCCTCCACCTGCTTTGTGATGTCCAATTCCCTCACCCCCAACAATCACAATCTGCTCTCCCTCTCCCCCATTCTCCCCCTC
>NZ_JADEWT010000005.1 GCF_015207505.1 Tychonema sp. LEGE 06208 | reverse complement strand
TACCGAAAGCTCCGAGGCGACAGCACTGATGACGTTGGACTAATGACTGATGACGTTGGACTTCTTCCCTCGGACCTCTTCCCTCGGACTGATGACGTTGTACCGAAAGCTCCGAGGCGACAGCACTAATGACGTTGGACTAATGACTGATGACGTTGGACTTCTTCCCTCGGACCTCTTCCCTCGGACTGATGACGTTGTACCGAAAGCTCCGAGGCGACAGCACTGATGACGTTGGACTAATGACTGATGACGTTGGACTTCTTCCCTCTTCCTTCGTAAAGAAAAGTTGCTTTTTAAATGACATCCTGTTACATTTGTTTATATAAATTGGATAAAACAAAAATCGCAATAACTTCAGTGGGCTAAAACCGCTAAGGTATTGCGTAAAAATTGTCAACCTCCCAACACAGCAAGTTTAGCCAGCCGCTTGTCGGCTGTTTTTTTAGACTGGCAATTTTGCTGTGGGCGATGAATTCAGAAAAATGATTCAGATTGTTGTTTTCATCAAATTCGCCTGAAATATACCTAAATAGCTAGCTCTGTCACCCAGGTTGTGATACCTTTAAAGAATGGTCGGACGCTGCCGAGCCCGATTTAAGGGAGACCGGGTAAGCGAGCAGTTTTTAGGATTAGGAGCGAGATGAGGAGCGAGGTAAGATTACTGGGCCAAAAAATGTTAGCAATTTTATCCATCACTGTATTAAACTGAATACTGGCATTCCGATCGCTTGAAATGACATCCTTGGACATAAATTTCTACACGGCTCTGGCTACAAACATTCTGAATCAAAACCGCAAGCAAGAAATACAGAATAGCCAATAGCCTCAACATTTGAGTGATGACTAAAAGTTTACACAACAACCTGAGATTTCAAGGCTCTCTGCATCGGCGGTTAAGTTCCGGCCCGATCGGAATAAATCACCTTTTTTTTCTAAAAGGTGGGAGAATCTGTCAAGGTTGGTGGGAGGAATGTGCAAATTATGCGGTTATGCGGTCTTTCCCTGAAGTCAACATTCAGTTGACAGCAGGTAATTCGGTTCGAGCAAATTAATTAGAATCCTATTCTGGAGGAATTTTTCATGTCTATTCGTCTTTATGTTGGCAACCTACCCAAGGAACTCGATCGCCTAGAATTGCAAGAAGTTTTTGCACCCGAGGGCGAATCTGTTACCACAAAGGTAATTACAGACCGCAAAACAGGTAAATGTAGAGGATTTGGTTTTGTGACGGTGCTAACCGACGAACAAGCCGACCAAGTTATTGAGAAATATAACGGCTTGATGTTCAAAGAAAACCCGCTAAAAATAGAGAAGGCACTCCCCCGCTCTAAGGGTAAATCGGAGAAGGGCGAAGAAGATCAGCAGCAGTCATCGTCGCCTGCTTCACCGCAGTTGGCATCCGCATCAACAGCGATGCCGGTGCCCGCGCCGCAGCAACAGCAGCGCTCGGCTCCCCCAACTCAAGGTGGAGGCGGTTCTAGTAAAAGCAATCGCCGTCGGAGTGACAACAACAAGTCTCGCCGCAATCAGTCAACAACCACAGTGTCGAGCGCTGATTCTGGCTCGGTACAGCCAGATCCACGCTGGGCGAGCGCTCTGGAAGAACTTAAGCAACGATTGGTGGAAGCTCAAACGACTAATTAATCGAAAATGGCGGCGAATTGCTGCTGTCTTCCGACTGAGGTTGACTGACTCTGAAAGTGCGATCGAGAACCGACTACAAAGCCTGTTCTCGATCGCACTATTTTATTCCAACAACCTCTAATATCAATTCCGGCTGCACTCATACATGATGTTAACGGTTAACAGTCAACAGTCAACAGCCAACAGCTAACAGTGAATTTACAATTCCGATGAAGAGAGGATTTGATATAATATCTAGCACCCCGCTAAAATAATCGTCACCGTATCGTAGCGCTGTTAACTGCTTTAATATCCTGTCCCGTCAATTGACAACTATAAGATTGGATCGCAGAAGCTAAAAGTAGTGTTTATTTCTCCCCAGAGAATTGGATCGTCTGAATAAAATCAAAAATCTTATTCATAAGATTCTCAACCTCCGACTCAATAGAACCCAATTCCTCCTGCTTCTCATAAATTCGCTGACAACTCACCGTATAGCAAAAATCGTCAACGATCAAAGCCATAAATCCCCGGTAAGCATCCATCAAAGTAAGTTGACCGTCATTTTGTGGTACGCTGACATTAGCACTCCCAGGCAAATCGGTCACTACAAAATAAGCATTTTCCTCTTCTAAATATTCACTGTAAAGTAACTGAGAATTAGCAAATTTAGCCAAAACCGTGTCATCAATAAACTTGTTAAGAAACAAAGTAAGATAAGCCCATTCCCCCGCTGATTCGATTAATTTTTTCACATCACCAGAAAGCGGGAAATAATCAATTTTCAGCAAAACACCAAAATCGTCAGAAAAAGCAACAAAGCTTTTGTCATCCTCAATTTTACCGCCTCGTTGCCTCTCAACAGGAATCGAAACCACAAAATTGCCTAGAGCAGAAAAATACAACGCCTCATCTGTCTCGATATCGTAATCTTCGAGTTTTAGTTCCGAGTATCCAGCAATTACATCCTCAATAATTGCCTTAGCTTCCTTATCGCCTACACCTAATACTTCTTGAAATTCCTTGAGAAAAGCCCGATGCTTCTGAGACACTTCGCCCTCTGCGACAAACATTGCTGCGGTAATCGTAAAAGTATCCAACACCAACTCATTTGGGAGTGATTCACAAGCCGTATTAAATAATCCTCCTAAACCGTCTTTGGCAAGAATACCCGCGAGTTTTTGAAGAGTTGCTGACATATCATCCTCCGAGTATTCAGCAAATATTTCTGAATCCCAAATTCTGCTTATCAAGATATCGGCACTCACATCAGGGTAATTTGCCTCCGCTGCGACAAGTGCTACCGCCGCGACGGATTCCTCTACACGCAACTGCATTGATGATTTATCTTTGGACTTGAATATTTTAGTAAAATTGCCCACAGGTTTTGCTCCATTACAGTAGTTGGCAAAGAACAGTTTATAACTCAATACGGTTCACTTAAGACGATCTCCCTGGCACACCCCTTAAAAAGGGGGGGATCAGAATGCCCTCAAAGTCCCCCGACTATCCGGGGGATTTAGGGGGAGCTCCGGGGCATAAATATGTTAAGTGAACCGTATTGTTCTATATATAGCGGTTCTCACAAAAGTGAGGATAGCCCTATTCCCCATACCCTATTCCCTATGCCCCATACCCTATTCCCTATGCCCTATTCCCTATTCCCTATCCCGGATAGTACCTCATACCAGAGCACAGAAAGGCTATAGCAATCCTAAATGATTTGTAGAACTACTCGTTACAAGTTCGAGCGAAAGTACGCTTCTGGGGCGAACCAATCTTATTGTTAAAATTAGATGCGCGCCAGTTTATTACCAAGGACTGCCAACCATTGTAAATCCTGCCCAAAATTTTGGATGAGATAAATCTGAATTTGCTATTTGTTCGACTTTGGTAAGATCGATCGCCCTTTGAGTTCCCACCAACTTACCATCTTTAAATACTACCTGTTTGCGAATCATCGCCAGTTGAGCTTGTCTCAGGGCTTCAGCTTTAATCGGAGCCGATCGCAAATTAGCATAAAACTCCGTCATCAGCGCCAAAGTCGTAACATCCTTAACCTTCCACAAACTCGCCAAAGCTGATTTTACACCGCTGCCGACTGCCAGCCCAGCAAAACCCATTTCCGCTGTCGGATCGCCGATCGCAGTTTCGCACGCACTCAGCACCAATAACTGTACTTGTCGGGGATAGTACCACTTAGCCAACCGAAATTCATCCAGCGGCAAAGAGCGCTTCCAAAAATCAATTTCAGCTTCCCTGCGCCCGTATTGATTTTGCGGAAAACTCGCGTGAGTAGCCAAGTGAATAATATCAAAAGATTCTTGCTGGCGCTGTTTTATGAGATTTTCTACCGTAAAATCTTGATTGAGAAAAAAGCGGCCAGGCCACAAGGGCAATTCCGCAGGATTTTGCCCCTTACCGATTGTACCGGCGATCGCAGCTAATTCGATCGGCACTGCCGGCAAAGCAAGTTTATCGATAAATACCGAAGCACCCATTGCCAAAACTTTCGCGTTTTTCAAACTTTGATAACTCGTGCTAGTCAAGCTAACACTGGGAATTGAGCCGAGGCTGTACTTTTCTACTAAAAATTGCTTGCCGTCGTGCAAAGCAGCTAGCGGCAACTGGCGCAAACCCGCATCGAAAGAAAACACTAACGTATCGACATTTAACGCTTCTATATCTGAACTAATCGGCGCAATTAACCACTGGTAAAGTTTCTGAGCAATTGGCAAATATCTTGTATCTGCTGCATCATTTGGCTTAGCCAAAAAGTGGTGAAACTCTTTCACTGTTTTTAGCAAAGTTTCGCTGTTGACAGGAATTTTTTTGATAATCGGAGGGCCGTCGGGAACTACTAATACTAGCCACAATGCTTCAAAACGGACTAGCGCGTAAACAATAACCGCTTGCTTCCCGGTTTCCTCTTTGATTGTTTTGAGAGTTTCTTTCAGATATTCAATAGTTACTTGTTGGTCGGTCAAATCTTCGCCATAATAATTTTCATAATCTTGTTCAAACAGTTTATCAATTAGACCAACAGCATCATTACCATTACCTTGGTCTAATGTTTGTTCGACGCTCAACCTGCTAATTTCTAAGGGAAAAAGATTAGGGATGGCTGCGGGTGCGGTTGTTGGTGCGGGTGCGGGAGTTGGGGCGGGTGTTGGTGCGGGCGCGGGAGTTGGCACGGGTGCGGGTGCGGGAGTTGGTGCTGGAGTTGGTGCGGGGGCGGGAGTTGGCGCGGGTGCTGGAGTTGGTGCGGGAGTTGGCGAAAAAGTGATTTGGGGAATGTTGGCCAACCAATCAGGCTCTATTTGAGCAACTGGCGGCTCAATAGGCGCAGGATCGGGAGTTGAGACTATCCATCCGTCCGGTTGTTCTGTAGCAGAAGAACCAAGTTCTGGCGGATTTTCTGGCGGCTTTTCCGAAGGCGGTATAAAAGTAAGATTGGGTGCTTTCTCAAGGGGCGGTGGTGTGAGCGAAAAGTTGTTCTTTGAGTCAGAAAATGCCCATTCAAAAGTGTTGCCTCCGGTTTCAGGATTTGGGGTGATGGTGGTTTTTGCTGCTAATAAATCGCCAATTAACAAGCCTAATTGCTGTTGCGGAGTTTGGCTTTGAGTGGGTGCGAGAATCGGTGCGGGAATCGGTGCGGGAACGGGTGAAACAGAAGGTGCAGGTACGGGTTGAATTTGTCCTACAGGCGGGTTGTAAGGGGCTTGAAGGGTTGCGGAGGCTGGATTTTGCCCGATCGCACTTGGAGAAGCGATCGCACTTGGAGGAGCGATCGCACTTGGAGAAGCGACGGGGGCGGTGAGTTGGGCGATCGAGGGAATTGTCGGCGTGACGGATATTCGGGCGGCTGCGCCCGGTGTGGTTGGTGTAGAAGGCTGGGTGGGAAGCCTGCGGGGCGGCAGTGTAAAGAAATTGGTGTTTAGCAATTCTTCGAGTTCGGGAAAATTCTCGAATACGGGCGCGGGTGCGGGTGTTGGTGAAGGAGTGGAAGATGGAGTTTGGTCGATCGGGCGATCGGGTATTGGGGATGCAGTCGCCGTCGGTGAGGCCGTTTCAGTTGCCGGCGACGGCGACGCAACAGCCGTCGGTGCGGTTCTTGTAGCTAGGGTTATTGGCGACGGAACAGCCCTCGGCGCGGGTGTGGCGGCGGCTGTTGGAGATGGAGTCGCTGTCGGTGCGGGTGTGGCGGCGGCTGTTGGAGATGGAGTCGCTGTCGGTGCGGGTGTGGCGGCGGCTGTTGGAGATGGAGTCGCCGTCGGTGCGGGTGTGGCGGCGGGTGTGGCGGCGACTGTTGGAGATGGAGTCGCCGTCGGCGCGGGTGTTGGTACGGGCGTAATGGGTGAGGGAACCGAGTTAATTTGAATGCGCTCGCGATTGGATGCGAGACTGGGGTCTTGTCTGTGAGTGTAGGGATAACCGATCTCGGGCAAAATCGTTTGTTTGGGATTGCTATTTCCTCTAGTAATTGCACCAGCAGTTCCATTTTTCTCGGAATTGCCGACAATAAAAGGCGTGATTCCCGCGCCCCCGTGGTTGATAATTATGAAGCCGCCGCGATCGTCTCCTGGACTGGCGGCCGTAGAGATGCTAGCATTGATGCTGTTTCTGTCTGAGAACGAATTGGGCGATCGAAAAAACCTTTGAGTCAAAATCACAACATCTCCGCCCCTACCGCTTTCCATACTTTCAGCGTTAATTAAACTCAGAACAATGTCGCCCGCGCTGCTGCGGTTAATGGCGCTGACATTGCCAGCATTTCCATTGGCCGAAGAGTCAACTTCTCCAGCATTAATATTACCATTGGCATCGAGAAATATATTGCCGCCATTACCAGCGGCCGAAGTGTTGATATTGCCTGCTGTGATATTAGTTCCCGCATTCAAATCAATATTGCTGCCATTATTTTGGGAAGTCGAGTCAAGATTTCCTGTTTTAATTTCTCCCTGTTCGCTATACAAAGAAATCCCGGCTTCCGAAGTAATTTTTTGAGCGGTAATGTTATTAGTTGCAGTAATATCGACCTTCACCGTATTGCTGGGAATATCATCTTGAATATTGACGCTGTTGAGAGGAGTCAGGCTGCCGATCGCACCGCCAAACTGAACAACTCCCGCATTTGGCTTGACCGCGAGATTGTACGGCCCGTCAATTGTAGAATTAAAAGTAATGTCGCCCATCTCCAGAATGTTAACAGAGAGGTTCTCAGACAATGTTACCGGAGCAGCAAATGTAATATTGTTGCGGTTAGTTTCGATAATTCCGCCCGCAGTAATACTATTTGCCTGAATATCTATATTGCCGCCATTCACAGTGGTGCTGGGAGCAAAAGTGCGGGAATTAATACTAGATGTCGCCACATTTTCTTTAGCATTTATGACAACATTTCCGCCTTTGCCATTGGCCGCGGCAGTAATCAGCGGGCCAGCAGTTGTGTCAATATTACCGCCGCTTTGAATGCGAAGATTGCCGCTATTTGCATTGAAGCCACTCAATAATAGGGCGCTACCAATTCCTGCTGTACTGATGTTGGTTCCAGCTTCTAGGGAAATATTGCCGCCGCTGTTGCCGCCGATCGCGTTGAGAAGTCCTGCCCTAGTATCGATCGCCCCGCCGCTTTTGAAGGTAATCGAACCGCCGTCTAGTATTCCGATCGCGCGGATGTCGCTGGTAGTAATATTTCCCCCAGCATTTAAATTAACAGTGCCGCCTGTGTTAGTTTTTTGATTGGCAGATAAACCGTCATAACTTGTCAGTAGCTGACCTGTTGTAATGTTGCCGCTGCTATTAGTAAAATTGAGATTTCCTCCCCGAATTCCCGATACTAATACATTGCCTGTATTAATGTCACCGCTAGTGGTAGATAAAGTAATGTTGCTGCCATTCCCCTTAACGGAATTACCTGCGATTGCAGTTCCTTCTGTCGGGGTTTTGATGCCGGTGCTGGCTTGAATGGTAATATTGCCAGCCGCGCGATCGCCCGTGGTGTCGATCGCCCCGGTATCTATGGAACCGGCGGTGCTCGTAAGGGCGATCGGGCCGCCGTCTTGATTTGCCATTACGCTGAGATTGCCCGTCGTAATATTGCGATCGGCTTTTAAAGTAATTGATCCACCATTTTCTGGGTTAAAAATAGTAGCATTTCCTGAATCCTGAGAGCTAGTTGCATTTAATTTTCCAGTAGTGATACTGCCATTCGTGCTAGTAAAATTAATGCTACCACCTCGCAATATCCCGTAGTTTAATACGTTACCTGTTCTAATATTCCCACTGGTAGAGATGGTAACATTGCCACCCTTACCGCCATCTGAAGAATTATTTATATCGCCAAGCTGAATATTGCCATTGATGCTCGTAATATTGATATTTGCACCATCTACTGTAGATTCACCTAGGCTCTCTGCACCTATATAAGCTACGTTAATGTTACGATTTGCCTGTAACGTTACAGAACCAGGACTGCTCGACAAAGCGCTATTTCCAGTGGTTATATGTACGCCGCTGGGAGGAAAAATAATAGATCCTTGTTCGCTGATGATGGTAACATTACCACTACTGCCAGTAGGTATTACGTCAGTAACTCCTCCTGCAAAACTCTCTATGCAAAAACTAGGGGAATCACAGTCTAAAGTAATATCGTTTTTTGCTTTGAGAGTAATATCACCCGCTCCACGGGTTCCGAAAGAATGTATATCGGCAGTAGTAATGCTGCCACCTGCATTCACATTAATATCACCGCCACTGCCATTGGCATTTGTATTTATAGTAGTAAGTCTGCCTGTAAAAATGTTGCCCCCAGCAGTCAAAGATATATAACCAGAATTACCCCCAAAAGAGTCTGCGACAATCATACCCGTTTGAATGTTGCCTGCGGCTTGCATAATTACCGGGCCTACGTTATTAGAATTACTTCCATAAGTATCTATTTTTCCTGTTTGAATGTTGCCACCCGATCGCAAAATTACCGATCGCGAAGTACGCAGAATAAATTCATCAGTACCGACAGCAGCATTAACAAGCATTGGATCGGGTTCTGTACTTGTAATTATTATATCTCCAGTAAAAGTAATATTTCCCGTCCCCGAAGTTGTATCTACCTTGAGGGATGCACCTGTATGTCCTCCAGAACTATAGTCACCAGACTGTGTATATATTGGGTCGTACAAGCTGATCGAATTAGCAGGTCTACCCAATAAATCGACGATCGACGTATTACTGCCACTGCGAAAATGAGAATCTGTAGATATGATGCCATCACTCGCCAAAGTCAAATTTCCACCGCTAATAAACGGCGTTTCCAAAAGATGATTCAGCGCCAAAATATCAATACTTTTATTACCTTGAATATAAAGATTGCCGCCAGCATTCGCCACAAACGGATTCGCCACACTGTCGCGCACCCGCACCGTATCGTCAGCCAGCAAACTCAAATCACCAGTTGTACGCAACAGACTTTCAACTAACGTCAAATTGCCATTAGCTGACAGAGTTGCATTCTCGGCAGTTACTTCTTTAGCAACAACATCTCCATTCTCAACCTGCACGCCACCAGTTAATTCTACTTGCCCTTGAGCATTCACTATCACCCCCGTTGCACTTCCCCCACCACCAGTCAACAACTGCGGCAAAGATGCAACTGGTAACACCCAACTTTGCGGCAAACTACCAGCCACAGATTGCGGTTGAATCTCCAAACTCAATAAATTTCCCGGCTGACTAATTCTAACTAAACTTTGACCCGGAACCGCCGCCACCATAATATTTCCTCCAGGTGCAGCAAGTTGTCCCGCACTCAAAACCGTGCCGCCCAACAAACTAATATTTTGTCCCTGATTCACCGCCAAATTACCAAGATTGATAATTCCTCCCGGCTGTAGATTTGTAAAAGCAAAAGTATTCGGATTTCCGACTAAATCTGTATAATTATTCGTACCAACCGCACTAAACCAATTGTTGCCGAAACCGATTCCTGTTGCAGTAGTCGCCGTGAAAGAACCGGGAATATTCAAACTAGAATTTGCACCAAACACAATCCCCGCCGGATTCATTAAAAATAAATTAACATTGCCGCCAGTAACTTGAATTATGCCGTTAATCAGCGAAGCATCACCGCCGACAACTCGCCCTAAAATATTGCGGATATTGGGATTTGAGATAAAATTGGCAGTTTGTCCTTGAGTTAAACCAAATTGCTGGAAACTGTGAAACAAATTAGTGCCATCGCCGGATTTTTGGCCGCCTTGGATGTTGAATTGATTGCCATTCGGTGTGATTTGAGTATTTGTGCCGTCAGCAGCGGGAGTAATTTGGGCCGTGGCTGTTTGGGATGGGGTGAAAAGTCCGATTTCCCCAGTTACTAAGCTGGTAAAGGAGAGGAATGTTAAGATAAATATATTTTTTGTATGGGCTACTTTCATGATGTTTATTATTAAATTAGATTGCGATAATAAATTTCTCAATAATACATAATATCACAATCCCGTAGGGGTTCCCCTCGCCCAAATATTTGACACCCAACGACGAATCGTATAGGGAGCATTTCACTTTTGCCGCCAAGCTATAAATTGGAGGTAGGAGGCAGGAGACAGGAGACAGGAGGAAAGAGGAAGAAAGAAGGAGTCAAAAAAAGTATTTTTACAAATATGAGATGCTCCCATCGTATAAACTCGCCCCACCACAAGATTAATTCAAATATACCAATCCCGTAGATACTGTTAACTGTTAACTGTTAACAGCTAACATCATGAGGAGTGCAAGCGGAATTGGTACGATCTGTGCTTGTTGTTTGAGGTACTCCAAATGTTATTGAGTAAGTCCAGCCACAGTCGCTGTGGCTGTTTCTCAACGGTTTTGTTCTGCTGTCGTCATTTTTTGTAAGGAATCGAGTCGCTGCAATAGGGCTTGTAATATCGTTTCCCATAGCATCGGAATTATATATTTTAATCATAGTGCGAGCATCCCCGAAGAGCGAAGTCGATCGCTCTTCGGGGACGCTCGCACTATAATTTCTAGCGAAACTTGTACCA
The DNA here is from genome assembly GCF_015207505.1 of Tychonema sp. LEGE 06208. GTDB lineage: Bacteria > Cyanobacteriota > Cyanobacteriia > Cyanobacteriales > Microcoleaceae > Microcoleus. The sequence continues at coordinate 97,948 of NZ_JADEWT010000005.1, read as the reverse complement.
AGCTTTGACACTTTTCTGGTTTCTTTAGATTTGCGTTGCTAGCGATGCGATCGCCTGTTTCTTTTAATATACAAGGGGTGGGTTCACCACAATCTCTGACACCCAACCACAAACTATCTAAACCCGCCGTTCCCCACCCAAATATTACGTCAGGATTTAGGTCATTTCGCGGTATTGGGGCGGGTTTACAGAATTTTGGGTTTGTTGCCTCAAAATGTTGATTAACCCGCCCCTATCGGCTCTATCAATCCACTAAGGTAAATCCGTCTCACCCATCAAATAAAGGTCGCACTCGCGGGCCACACCGCGCCCTTCATTAATCGCCCAAACAATCAAACTTTGTCCCCGGCGACAGTCACCAGCCGCGAAAACTCCCGGAATGCTGGTGGTATATTTTTCGTGCTCGGCTTTTATATTGCTGCGCGCGTCGCGTTCCAATCCCAAGTCATCCAGCAAGGGCTGTTCCGGGCCCAGGAAGCCCATCGCCAGCAAGACAAGCTGCGCCGGTAGGACTTTTTCGGTGCCGGGAATTTGCTTCGGAATGAACTGCCCTTTCTCGTTTTTCGCCCACTCCACCTCAACGGTGTGCACGGCTTTGACGTTGCCGTTTTCGTCGCCCTCGAACCTTGTCGCCGTGGTGAGATAGCCGCGGGGGTCATCGCCGAATTTGGCTGCGGCTTCTTCTTGGCCGTAGTCGAGGCGGTAGACTTTCGGCCATTCGGGCCAGGGATTGTTGGCCGCCCGTTCCGAGGGCGGTTTGGGCAGGATTTCTAGCTGTACCAGGCTTTTGCAGCCGTGGCGGATGGAGGTGCCCACGCAGTCGGTGCCTGTGTCGCCACCGCCGATGATAACGATATCTTTGCCTTCGGCGGAGATGAAATTGCCGTTGGTGCTCTTGTCGAGAACTGCTTTGGTGTTCGCTGTCAAAAAGTCCATTGCGAAATGGATGCCTTTTAATTCCCGCCCTTCGATTCCTAAGTCGCGGGGTTTTGTCGCGCCGGTACAGAGGACAACGGAGTCGTATTCTTTTAGCAGTTGTTCGGCTGGTAAGTCTTTCCCAACTTCGGTGTTGCAAACGAATGTCACGCCTTCGTCTTCGAGAACTTTGAGGCGGCGCATCACGACTTGTTCTTTGTCTAGCTTCATGTTGGGGATGCCGTACATTAGCAGGCCTCCCGGTCGATCTGCTCTTTCGTATACTGTTACCAAATGACCTGCTTTGTTCAGTTGCGCCGCAGCCGACAAACCGGCGGGCCCGGAACCGATGACGGCGATTTTTTTGCCGGTGCGTTTGGCGGGCACTTCAGCGGTAATCCAGCCTTCATCCCAGCCTTTATCGATAATTGCGACTTCGATATTTTTAATCGTGACTGGCGGGTTGTTGATGCCGAGCACGCAAGCGCCTTCGCAGGGGGCGGGACAGACTCTGCCGGTGAATTCGGGGAAGTTGTTGGTTTTGTGGAGTCTGTCAAGGGCTTCTTTCCAGAGTCCGCGATATACTAGGTCGTTCCATTCGGGGATGAGGTTGTTGATCGGGCAGCCGCTGGCCATGCCGCTAATCAGGGAACCCGTGTGGCAAAATGGAATGCCGCAGTCCATGCAGCGCGCGCCTTGGCTGCGGAGTTTGTCTTCCTCCATCGGTAGGTGAAATTCGTCCCAGTTGTGGACTCTCTCGACTGGTGAGAGTTCGGAGGGCAATTCGCGCAAGAATTCGATAAAGCCTGTTGGTTTTCCCATAGTGGTGTTTTGGTTAGAATTTACTATTCTGATAGTTTCTCAAAGGTGAAGCATTGTAGGCTTCTGAATTAACTATTATCATCTCAATTGCGGGCGATCGCAGCTCAGATTGAGCAATTCCTACCTGAAATTTTCAATATCGCCGGGAGTCGGGGAATTGTCGGCCGCCGTCAAATTATAGATAGACAGCAAAGAAACCCGGTTTTTGAGCGGGATTAAAGATTTTAAAGGTTTTGATGCAGTATTTTCGTCGATCGAGCCGGGTTTTTGCGTATTTTCAGCATTGCTGATTCTCGGACGATCGCCCGCGGACGATCGTCCCACCTCTCGAAACCCTCGCGGGTTAACTCTTCCGACTCTTAGCCTCAACTTTCAAGCGCCGTCCCCATCAGGAGGGCTGGAAATACAATACAAAAAGTTACAGACCTTGCAAAATATTATTTTCAGGATATACTACTGTAAATCTGTCAAGTAAGTGGGGTTTTCCTTGTTAACTCCTAAAATAAGTAAATAAACTCATGAGCATTAAAGTTCAGAACGTATCGAAGCACTTCGGCTCCTTTCACGCCATTGACAACGTGAATTTGGAAATTAAAAGTGGCTCTTTAGTCGCGCTGTTGGGGCCTTCCGGTTCCGGGAAATCGACTCTGCTGAGGATGATTGCGGGACTCGAACCGCCGGATACTGGTTCTATTTACCTGATCGGCGAGGATGCTACCCAGCAGTCTGTGCAGGAACGGCATATCGGTTTTGTGTTTCAGCACTACGCTTTGTTCAAACACATGACTATTAAGAAAAATATTGCTTTTGCGATGGAAATTCGCAAAGTTGCTAAAAACTCAATTAGCAGGCGGGTTGATGAACTTTTGGATTTAGTGCAGTTGACAGGTTTGGGCGATCGCTATCCTTCGCAACTTTCCGGCGGCCAGCGGCAGCGCGTGGCTTTGGCGAGAGCTCTAGCAGTTCAACCAAAAGTGCTGCTGTTAGACGAACCTTTTGGAGCCTTAGATGCTAAAGTCCGCAAAGAATTGCGATCGTGGCTGCACAACCTTCACAAAGAAGTTAACATCACCACAGTTTTTGTGACCCACGACCAAGAAGAAGCTATGGAAGTAGCCGATGAAATTGTGGTGATGAACAAAGGTAAAGTCGAACAAGTTGGCACTCCTGCTGAAATTTACGACAAACCCGCATCAGCTTTTGTGATGAGTTTTATTGGGCCTGTAAATGTGCTGCCAAATACTGCGGGTTTGTTCGCCAGTAACGGTACAACAGCTCACAATCATGGAGCCGCCCATTCTGATTTAGTGTTTTTGCGCCCCCACGATGTGGAAATTCAAACTAATCCGCAGTCTGGTTTTGCCTTAGCAAAAGTCAGCCGCATCATTCATTTAGGACGGGAAATTCAAACCGAATTAGTGTTAGAATCCGATCAGGTAGTAACAGCTTACGTAAGTCGCGAGCGCTTCGATCATCTACAGTTAACGCGAGATCAGCAGGTTTATGTCAAGCCCAAACACGCGATGACTTTTCCAGCTTATTCAATTTAAAATCAGCGGCTGGATCTTGCTCAAAATACTATCGGGGAGCTTCTACAAAACACTGCTGCGACATATCATTACCAGGCTGGTGCTTGGTAATGATATGTTGTAGCTCCAAATCGGAGGAGCTTGCTCCTGAAAGTAATTCCCAGGCTGTGACTGGGAACGATTGAAAAAAAGTGAGCGAAGAATATGAATGTTAACAAATTGTTGAATTTAGCAACTAGCACTTTAGTTAGTTATCGCCACTACATCCAGGCAGGATTAACACTTTGTGCAGGATTGGGAATGTCTGCGATCGCCTCTTCAGTCGCGTACAATTGGGAATACAAATTCATGCAAGCAGGACTGCAAGAGCAACTGGACCAAATAGCTACAGACATTCAAAGAGATGTTAGCGGGAATTTAGAAATAATTCGGGCAGCGGGAGCATTTTACAGCGTATTTGACGGCGTTAAAAACCCAGAAATTAATACATTTGTTGGTAGTGCCCTGTACCGCCATCCGAGCCTCAAGGCGATCGCTTGGCTGCCCAGTGTTTCTGACTCGCCACAATTCCTGACTGATAAAATAGATTTAGGTTTAAATTTGAATTCCAATCGGCTAGCCTTAGAAACAGCCACAAAAAGACAAGAAATTATCGCGACTGACCGCCAAAAATGGTCTTCACCAAATCAACCGAGCGTCCTCGTATTTATGCCAATTTTTGGTCAAGTTTCTGCGGGTGATGCCGCAGCAATGCAGCCCAATTTTTCGGCGGGGGAACCAGAAAAATTGAAAGGTTTTACTCTCGGAGTTTTGCTGGTAGATGCTATAGTTAAATCGGCTTTGCAGGAAACCAAACTGAACTTTATTAACGTGTATATTCAAGATGCTATGGCTCCTGAAGTCGGAAAATTTCTCGCTTTTTACGAAGCGAAGACTAAAAGGATCGTCACCGACGAAAATATTAAAAATAAACTCGAAATTGGGGAAATAGCTTACTGCCCGGACGGCAGCAGTTGCACCCGCATTCTCAATATTGAAAATCGCAGGTGGTTGCTGCAACTGCGGCTAACGCCAGAGTACATTAATCCTCTCAGATTTTGGCGTTCTTTGACTGTTTTAATTTTGGGAACCATCTTAACTTTGGCGGCAACACTTTATCTAATGAGCTTGTGGAATTATACCGCTCGAATTGAAAGAGTAGCAGCAGAACGCACGGCTAAATCTCAACAGCTAGAGCAAACGTTGCAAGAGTTGCAGCAAACTCAAACTCAACTGATTCAGCAGGAAAAAATGTCTAGTTTGGGTTTATTAGTTGCTGGTGTCGCCCACGAAGTTAACAATCCTATTAATTTTATTTACGGCAACATCCATCACGCCACGGCATATACTAGCGATTTGTTAGAGTTGGTAAAACTCTACCAAAAACAATATTTACACCCTCCCTCGGAAATTTCTGAGTATTTAAAAAATATTGACTTGGACTTTCTCAGCAAAGATTTGCCACAACTGCTGTCTTCGATGAAAATAGGAGCAGATCGCATTGTTCAAATTGTTAAATCTTTGCGGAATTTCTCTCGTTTAGACGAAAGCGAAATGAAACCTGTCAATATCCATGAAGGCATTGACAGCACTCTGCTAATTCTGCAAGGTCGCCTGAAAGCTACAGCCGATCGCCCACCGATCGAGATTGTTAAAAACTACAGCAATTTACCTTTAGTAGAGTGCTATGCCGGACAATTAAATCAGGTGTTTATGAATATTCTGGCTAATGCGATCGACGCCCTTGAGAGTTACCACCTCGATCGCGGGCCCGCAGCAGCGAAAGCCAATCCGATCGCGATCGCCATCACCACAGAATATTCAAGCCCCGATCGCATAATTGTGCGGATATCCGACAACGGCCCCGGCATGGCAGAAAATGTCAAAAAACGGCTGTTTGACCCGTTCTTTACGACGAAACCGGTCGGAAAAGGGACAGGATTGGGACTGTCAATCAGCTATAAAATTGTCGTAGAAAAGCACAAGGGTACGCTGCGCTGCGATTCGACACCGGGATTGGGCACGGAATTCTCGATCGAGATTCCGCTGCGGCAAGAAGTCAGACAAGCAGTACCGTTTGTTTCACGGAAAATATCGGAGGCAGCTTAGAAAAGGCTGGGGAAAATTTTTTTCCCATTAACTACTGTAATTAGGTCGGATTACAGTATTATGTGTAATAATGCCACAATCCAGACTGCTTTAGGCAGCTTAAACCGTCGGCACTGCCGATAATGTATAACCAAAACACGGTGAGACTAAATATGTTCACTGACTTGCAAATTATTTACGAACGTGACCCAGCGGCCCGCAACTGGCTGGAAGTATTATTTTGCTATCCCGGACTCCAAGCACTTTTTTTGCACCGGACAGCACACTGGCTTTATTCCGCTGGCCTGCCGTTTGTACCGCGCTTGATTTCCCAACTCAGTCGCTTTTTAACAGGTATTGAGATCCACCCAGGAGCAAAAATTGGTAGGGGCGTGTTTATCGACCACGGTATGGGGGTGGTAATTGGCGAAACTGCGATCGTTGGAGATTATGCTGTAATTTATCAAGGAGTAACCCTTGGCGGCACGGGTAAAGATATAGGAAAACGGCATCCGACGCTGGGAGAAAATGTAGTGGTGGGAGCCGGTGCTAAAGTTTTAGGCAATATCCAAATTGGCAATAATGTTCGGATTGGTGCGGGTTCGGTAGTGCTGCGGGAAGTCCCTAGCGATTGCACAGTTGTGGGAATTCCCGGCCGCATCATTCCTCGCAAAAAGCAGGTAGAAGATGCTCAAAATTCTCAATACCTACCGGATTTGGAAGCTCAAGCGATTCGAGCTTTGTTCGATCGAATTAAGGATTTAGAAGACCAGGTTAATTTTTTAAATTCTCAACTCTCTCCGCTGAGACCAACTGAATCAGAACAAAAAGAGGCAGAAAAACATGAATTATTCATGTATTCTAATTTATTCATTACAGATTTTTTAGACGGTGCAGGAATCTAGGAAAGCTTAAATTTATATAGATTTCTGCGACCAACACTATCCTGCAGCATTGTACGAACTAACTTGAATTCCTTCAGTAACTGGCTATGACTATTGCTTCTCTTTCCACTAAAACTTTTGATGAAACGAGCAGACATATATTTTCTCGCCGATCGCACTTGCCGAACAGAAGCAATGCTTTGTGGCAAATTGAGACTGGCATAGTGCGAACTGTAACGTGGCTGGAAGATGGCACAATTATCACCTTGGGATTGTGGGGGCCTGGTGATACGATCGGCAAACCAATATCAAAATGCGATCCTTTTCAAATTGAATGCCTCACTAAAGTCGAGGCAGTTCTATTATCGGTCGAGCGCTGGCTAAATAGAGATATTTTGCTCAATCACATTCAGCAAGCTGAAGATTTTATGATAATGCGAGGTTACAAAAGGGTTGACTTTATGCTCTATAAACTATTAACTTGGCTGGCTAAGAGATTTGGTTCTGAGGTAGATCGAGGACATCAGATCGATATGATTTTAACACATCAGGACATTGCAGAAATCATCGGTACAAGTCGCGTAACTGTCACTCGCACCCTCGGTATTTTTCAACAGCAAGGTTTGATTGAGCGTCTGCCGCTCCACCGGATTATTCTGCAACCTTCAGATGTGTGGCACTACGAAATTTGACACTCCCCTGCCTAAAGGCGAGGGGATTCTTGATTCGCAGAATCGACTTGCCGATGCAGAATTACTTCAACATCGGTAGCGGTCAATTCTCCACAAGCGTTCGGATCTAAAATCCAAGTTCCGGTGTGCCCCACCGTACTCAATCCCCGACTTAGAATATTTTTAGCGGCATTCCAATCACGATCTAATACGCATCCACACCGACAAGCATGGGTTCGCGTTGATAGAGTTTTCTTAACAATTGTTCCGCAGTTAGAGCATTCTTGACTTGTTCCATTGGCTGCCACGGCAATCGTAATTCTTCCGAATACTTTGCCGAAATATTCCAACCACACTCGGAACATATACCAAGATGCGTCGTTAATCGATTTCGCTAGACAGTGATTCTTCACCATATTTTTAATCCTCAAATCTTCGTAGGCTACACAGTCGCTAGACTGGATCACGCATCTTGCCAATTTCACGGCAAAATCTTTACGCTGCCTACTTATTTTGAGGTGGCGCTTTCCTAAAATCACTCTAGCCTTTTTTCTATTTTGCGAACCCTTGACTCGTTTGGCAACTCGTCTTTGGGCTTTTTTTAACCTGCGATCGGACTTGCGGAGAAATCGCGGATTTTCGACTGCAACACCATTGGAATCTGTGTAGAACTCTTTTAGTCCCACGTCTAATCCAATGGCGTTGCCAGTAATTTCAATCTTCTCAGAGCGGTCAACTTGAATGCAGAACTGGACGTAATATCCGTCTGCTCGCTAACCCGAGCGCACTCGCTTGATTTGACTGCGTTGGTAGAAATGCAAGTCGCGCGTTCCTTTTAATTTGAGTTTCCCGATTCCTTTCTTATCGGTAAAAGTAATAGATTTCCGGTCATCTGCCAGACGCCAGCCAGTAGTCTTGTATTCGACCGAGCGGTTGTCTTTCTGGAATTGCGGAAATCCTTTTTTTCCTGGGACTTTCTTTTTACAGTTGTCATAGAATCGGGAGATCGCCGACCACGCTCTTTCTGAGCTAGATTGGCGAGCCATGCTGTTTAAGTCATCGCAAAACGGGAATTCTTTAGCTAGAACAGCGCTGTACTTGTTTAAGCCGTATTTATCGACTTTTGTGTTTTCCATCCAAAAGCGCAATGCTTTGTTGCGGATGAACTGCACCGTTCTAATTGCTTCGTCTACAGCGTCAAATTGCTGTTTTTTACCGAATGCTTTGAACTCAAAAACTAGCATGACTTCGACCTCATCACGATATCTTTATGCTAGCGGGGCTGGCTTAATATTGCCGAATTATTCACAAAAATATACAAAGAAAAGTACGGGCGTATCCCTAAATTAAGAGAAAGCCGTCCTAAAAGGACGGGGTTTTAAACCTAGTTTTGTGAGAATTTGCATTTATTAAATTTTCTCCTCGAATGCTCAATAAGTTCAAAAGCAAGGGTGACGATCGCACTTGCTTTTCTCTTTCTCCTGATTTCTTTCTTCTCACAGCCAACAGATGCGGTATGTCGCACCTTTTGACTGCCGTTAAGTAGGTGAGTAGGAATAAACTTAACGATGAGAAAGCATATATCCGCCTACCTACTTAGCAGTTACTTTAAGGCGGGGGTATTGCCTGTAAAATACTCGCTTCCTCCAACATTTGAGACTTTCGGGATCTAGCCACTTCTGGGTGTTCCCAAGACTGTGCAAAGGGCGGAACCACAAACGGACAAGCTTTCCACCCACCCTGTACCGCCACGCCGAGCATCTGGCAGGTTCCGCCCCTGTGTCCGTGCTGCTCGTAATACCGACAGTGCCGACAGCTTAAATTGCCTACATTTACGTTGCTCACGGGATTTCTCCAACCGTTTTTGTAATAAAAATATAATAACACCTGTACATCTACCGGAATTATGTACTATAATATATTCTACAATTTAAACTCGATCGCCAATGGGGAATCTGGAACTATCTTCTAGAGTAGAATATGCTCTGTTAGCGCTCTTGGAACTGGCGAGTCAGCACCCGAAGGATTCGCCCCTAACAGTGAACGAAATTACGGCTTCTCAAGAAATACCGGAACGCTATCTAGACCAAATTCTTGCCGTGCTGCGGCGTGCGAGTATCGTCCAGAGTCTGCGGGGTGCTAAAGGCGGTTATTTGCTGGCGAAAGAGCCTTGGCAGATTACTTTGCTAGAGGTGTTTTCGACTCTCGAAGGCGGCGACCGGGGCCCGTTCCAAAAAGTTTCGGAATCTGCAACAATAGAAAAAACTGCGGTGCTAGAAATCTGGCAGGAAGCGAGACAGGCATCTTGGGCGGTGTTGGGAAAATACACATTACAAGATTTGTGCGAACAGCGGGATGTTCGCAAACAAGCAAATCCCATGTACTACATTTAACTGGAGAGAAAATAAGCCATGAAAATTGCTAGAGATGTTACAGAAATAATTGGTAGAACTCCTTTAGTTCAGCTCAATAAAATTCCCCAAGCGGAAGGAGTAGTTGCTCAAATTGTGGTAAAATTGGAAGGAATGAATCCGGCTGCTTCGGTGAAAGATCGGATTGCGGCGAGCATGATTCATGCGGCAGAAGATGCGGGGTTAATTCAACCGGGGAAAACTATTTTAGTAGAACCGACTTCAGGAAATACTGGAATTGCTTTGGCAATGATTGCGGCGGCGAAAGGCTACAGTCTGATTTTAACGATGCCGGATACGATGAGTTTAGAGCGCCGATCGATGTTAAAAGCTTACGGAGCTCAGTTGGAATTAACTCCGGGACATGAAGGGATGTTAAGCGCGATCGCCCGTGCGGAAGAAATTGCAGAAGAAACCCCCAATGCTTTCCTGCTGCAACAGTTTCGCAATCCTGCTAATCCGAAAATTCACCGGGAAACCACGGCCGAGGAAATTTGGGAAGATACAGACGGTAAAGTAGATTTTTTTGTGGCTGGAGTTGGCACCGGCGGTACGATGACTGGAGTTGCTGAGGTAATTAAACAGCGGAAACCGAGTTTTAGGGCGATCGCAGTTGAACCCGCCAGCAGCCCGGTGCTCTCTGGAGGCAAATCTGGTGCTCACAAAATTCAAGGGATTGGCGCAGGATTCATCCCGGAAGTGTTGAAACCAGAGTTAATTGATGAAGTAATTGCAGTTAGCGACGAAGATGCGATCGCCTACAGTCGGCGGCTAGCCAGAGAAGAAGGATTGTTGTCAGGCATCTCAGCAGGTGCGGCTTTGTTTGCCGCAATTCAAGTCGGGAAGCGTCCCGAAAATGCTGGAAAATTGATAGTTTTTGTGCAGCCTTCCTATGGCGAACGCTATCTCAGTACAGTCTTGTTCAAAGACTTAGAAATTCCGACCGTCAGCCAACTTGAAGCATTAATTAGCTATTAAGTAAATCAACCTAATTCAACGTAAAACCATCTCGATCGAGGAGGACACGGCAGTGCCGTGTCCCTACCCAGATTAATTGTAGGGACACGGCACTGCCGTGTCCTGATTGTGGGTAACATTAAGATCAAATCTGTTAGCATCGGAATAGTAAATTCACTGTTAACTGTTAACTGTTAACATCATGTATGAGTGCAACCGGAATTGATATAACTCCGATGCTACCGGATTTGAGATAAAATCCAAAATTGATTGATTTTTCACACTTGGTACAACTTCCAACTCGCCATCGCCAACATTCCGTAAATCGCCAACTTAAGCGGGCGTTGAGGCATAATTTGGCAGAATTTAGCACCTACTAAAACTCCCGGCACCGAACCCAACCAAATTGGCAAAACTAAACTCCAGTTTACTGTTCCGAGGCTGAGGTGTCCCAGAGAAGTAAACATCAACAAAATTGCCGCCTGCGAAATATCCGTACCCACCAATTTTGAAGAATCCAGGCGGAAAAAAGCAATCAGCAACAGTGCAAACATAGCACCCGAAGACACGCTAGTGATTCCCACTAGACATCCTAAAATTGCTGCCGCACTCACAGTACAAATACGACCAGAATTAGTATTTAAATCCCACTCTGGCGGCTGTGGTAATTTCAAATTCGGGACAAATATCTTGAGCAGTAATTGGGTCAGCGATAAAGCGACAATTAGGGCGATCGCTACTCCGAGAAAGCGCAGCAATATGCCATCTAAGTTCTGATTTTCGCTGGATTTGATGTAGTGTAAAATTCCCACGCCCGCCAGCGAACCGGGTACGCTCCCCAAAGCCAGCCACTTAACTACTTGCAAGTCGAGGGTTTTTTGCTGCCAGTGTTTGAAGCCACCAACAACTTTCATTAATGTGGCAGCTACGACATCAGAGCTAATAGCAATTGATGCGGGAACTTGGAAGACAAAAATTAACATTGGGGTGATTAGCGACGCTCCGCCAACTCCGGTCAAACCAACGATAATCCCCACGAAAAAACTGAGAAACGATAGTAATAAGTAGTTCACGGTTATGCCCAAAAACTATGTATTTAAGCGCTGCCAACAACAAATAGATAAATAATCTGGGTGGCTAATGCAACACAGCAACACAGGCAAAAGATAGCTCGCATTTCAATATTTGCCACTATAATCTTTGCTTTTCAATGCTTAAGAATTTCAGCGTAGTTAGCTAGAGAATCCTTGGCAAGACTAAGGAAATGCAAATAAATAAAGCCACAAAAATTGTAGTGTAAAAGCTCCCTGATTATCTTAAATTTACCTGTGTAACTGATTTAAAATTCTCGATTAATTGATGGTTTAGATTCTGCTTTCTACCTTGAATTTACGAGCGTCACAGGTAAAACAGAGCTGAGTTTAACCGACTGCTGGCTGGAAAAAAAATCGGGAGTATCGAGAACATTAAAATGAATCAATACCACAACGACAATAGTGAAGGCGGTTGAGGAAACTAAACCCGTCAATAACTCTTTTTTGAGGTTTTTTTCCTTGGGTTTGTCTGCAAAAACATCTACAGCCCCGAATTGCATTAACAGAATTCCAGCAATATTGGAAAGCCAGTAGCCGACAATTGTGCAAGGAAACAGTAAATCTGGGGAAAGCCCACTACAGATATACCCAAAGGTGTAGGCAATTGGCAGATTGAAAAATATGTCGTTCCACCAACACAGCGGTGATAGCAAATATCCAATTCCCAGAAGTAACCCGCCTCTGATTTTTTTCAACCAGACTTCCTGAAAGCCCTTAGCTGCTGGCAACTGTTGGGTCAGTTGTCCTGCAAGCTGGTACTCTTGACTGACTTTTTTAGGGTTTTCCACGTTAATATCTCATAACTCGATCGACTTACCGTAGTTTAGCAGCCAAACTGAGTTATGTCTAGTAAGTCAATCGAGTTGCCGTAGTTTATTGCCGATCGCCTAAATCTACTTTGTTTCCGGTACAAAAATATCTATCCGGGAGAGGTTGTTGAGAATACTGGCTGGTGTGTGTTTAGGCTGCGATCGAGAAATTGAAAGCTTCTGGCAAATGCTTGACAGTTTGCAAAAGATATGCGGTATCGATCCCCCAGTAAAATTGCAGGTAAACCAGCAAAAGCCCGATCGCGACTGTCACGCCGAGCAATTTAGGGACTATTTTCGCGACAGTCTCCAGCACTAGGAATGCTGCCCAGATAGCAGCAGCTAAGATGAGAATGGAAGCGATCGCGGCAACTGTATCGCTGTTCATGGTTAACTCCTGTTGACAATCAATCGGGTATTACAAAACTACTTGGGATCAGGGCGGTTGCCAAAATCGAATAAATTACTCCAATTCCCAATAAGCCCACAGCGAAACTGAAAAATAAAACCATGCCGTCTGGTGGCTCGTAGGTATCGTGGTCAATTTGGTGGCGAACGGTGAAGTAGTGCACAGTTGAGATGAAGACTGTCGTCAAACCTACTAGAGAGAAGATTAAACCCAACTTCCACCCCATCGCGTGACGGTACTGTACGGGGAGTTGGACGACGCGAAGTCGGACGATGACGACGCCAAAACCCATGAGTGCGATCGCTACCCGCATCCATGCTAAGAAGGTGCGTTCGTTTGCCGATCGGTCGATCGCCCGCGACAGATTGGGCTGCTTTGGTTTCTCATCATCTACTTGCATCGGTTGGAACGATAATTGCACGCGATCGAACTCTTTAATATTCATCTTAAACGACCACCATTATTCAGGTGCCATCAAACCTTCTAAGCTAGAAGGAACGGTGAACATATAATAAATTACCCCAGTCCCTAGGATGGCGATCGCTAAGCTGAAAAGAATTACCCAGCGATCCGTAGGTTCATAACTATCGTAATCGATATCGTGGCGGACACCGAAGTAGTGCTTAGTTGAGAATAACACCGTCAGCAAACCCACTGCTGAAAAGAGCAAACCCAACTTCCAACCATTGCCGGGAGTTGGCAGCAGAGGGGCATGGAAGGCGCGAATACGCACAATAACTACGCCAAAACCCATCAGCGATATTGCTGTCCGCATCCAGGCTAAATAAGTACGCTCGTTTGCCAAGTGATCCCGCACCCGCGACGGATTTGGTCGCCTAATCTTTTCTGTATTTAATTTCGTAGATTTCCAATTTAATAGCATAGATTAACCTTTTAATATTAACTCCAAATATGAACGCCAACTGATATATTTTACCTGGGAGGATTATCCGCCGGGATAGATACCCGGCGGGTTCTTGCATTCCAACAGGCTTTAAACAACTGATCGCACTACAACTTCACCAAAACTAATCATTTTCCTCAGTAGGTGCGTTGGGAACCTGCGTATCTATGTAAGCCTGAGTCACGTCAGGAACAAACCAATTCGCATCCCCAGACTTGAAAACTTTAGCAGTAGGAACGTTGAATTCTACAGCCGCCGTATCGGGATTAGCTGTCGCTACAAATTGAGTTCCGTCAACTATCTTAATAGCTACACCGCCGGTCAATGCTTCTGAAGGTTGATCTGTAGTTCTTAAATCGGTTGCTTTGATATCGCTGGGTAGATAAATTCCATCGCAATCCCATTTATGTTCAGTTGTTTGGCCGTCAGCTAGAAAATAAAGGGCATTATCGTAAGTAGAAGAAGCGGCTTTTTTGCCTTTCGGGCCGTAGACAGCCAGGGTTTTTCCTGTCTCGTTGCGGCACTGACCCCAAGGTTTTCCCGTTTCTAAAGTGTATTTTTGAAACTCCAATTGAGCGATTTTTTGCTGAAGTTGCTCAGGGGTATAAGTCTGGGCGGTATCGGGTGCATCTTTCGCTGTCCTGAGAGTGTTTAGAGCTTGAGTCACCTCTATGTAGTCGGGATTGCTCGCATATTTCGGCGTTTTTGGAGCGCCCGCCCAGGAGGGGGAAACGAATACTAAATTGGCGGTCATTACCAAGAGCACTAAAACAAATTTGAAGATTTTCACAATTTTTGTCCTTTTCTAGATTGTCAGGTTTTTTTCAACTTTCTGTTTGCTTGCTATCTTAAGACTTAGGCAAAAACGAACTCTCTTTAACTGGTGAGCCTGAGAAACCAAATTTGGCAGAATCGAAAAATCTGGTTTTTTAGGATTAGACCTATTGTCAAAGTCTATCGGCGTGGGGTAGTGGCAAAGTGTTCGGGCGATATTTTAAGGATTCCTCCTCAAGTTTTTAGCTGAGTTGGATTCACCACTACATAATTTATTGAAAAGACAGGTATATTCTTGCCTAAGTCTGGCAACTTGCTAGCTCACAAAATGGCTTGAAATTTCGTAAAAATTCGAGGCTAAATTAGTTTGAAGCTGCTTTTAGCTCGGTTAATTAGTTCATTATTAACTTAGCATATTTGGTGATATATGGCAAGTGATTTAGACACCATTTTAAGAAAACAATTGGTAAGGTAAAAATGATGAGTTGTAAATTATGAACATCGGAAAAATTATCTACCTAGAGAGGGATGTAAGTAGCGGAACCGAGGCTAATTCTTAGTTAGATTGAAATGGCGGGAGCAGCCGATAACTACCGCTTTCAATCAGGATGAATATTCCCAAGCCAATCAATACAAAAGGGACAGCAGCCTTGGTATAGCGAGTCAAAATAGGGGCGATCGCCCTGTGGCGAGTTAACCGGTAAGCGGCATAAGACCAAACACCTACCATCACCGAGAAAACCGCCAAAATCACCACCAAGCTCGGCAAATCGCTGCTAGCAAACAGCGGCAAATAAATGCCGATGTTGTCTCCCCCGTTGGCGACAGTAACAGCAGCCACATTCAAAGTTTGGGGGTTGAAAAGAGTTGCTAGTTTTGACACAGGTGAATTAGATTTGCGGTTAAATTCACCCGATACCGCTTGTATATCATTTTCCTGATTTTCTCTCTTGACTAAGTGAGTGATGCCGATCGCGATCGGAACCAAACCCAGCAAGCCAATCCAAGCTTTCGGCACAATTAAGCCGCCAAAAAAACCGGGCAAACTAGCAGCGATGAGTGCTGCAAATCCGAGGTACTTACCAACAAAGATATGCCGGGGGCGGAAAGTATCATTTACCTGGGCGAAGAACAGCATCGAAATCACCATATCGTCGATATTGGTTGCGGCAAAAGATGTAATTCCGGCAATAATCGCTGCTGCAATCCAACTCATGTGCTGTCCCTTAAACTTTTCTAAACTTCGGGTTCGCTGGCGTTACTTCTGGTCATAGTTATCAGACAAAAGCCGCAACCAACTAAAGATATTATACTTAAAGTTGGACTAGCCAGAGTGCCGCTTTTCACCAGAATCGCCATGCCCAATCCGATCAAGACAAAAGGCACAAGCTGATTTCCGTAGCGAGTCAGAGTATCTGCGATCGCCTTCATCTGAATTAACCGATAAGCAGCATAGCACCAAACGCCCACCAGCGAGAAGAATACGCCGAGAATCACCGCTAGACTTTCTAAAGTATTGCTAGCAAACAGCGGCATATATATCCCGATATTGTCACCTCCATTTGCTACCGTTACCGCTGCTACGCTGTAAGTTTGAGGAGACAGAAAACTTCTCAAAAAAGAGTTATCAGATTGCTCTAATTCTGACTCAACTTCCGAATCGTCAGTTTCTGGATTCAGCAAGCGGCTAAGCCCGATCGCAATTGGCAGCAAACCCAGCATTCCAATCCAGTCTGGTGGAAAGATTAAGCTGCCAAAAAAACCCGGAAGGCTAACAAAAACCAGTGCTGTAAAGCCTAGATACTGACCCGCAACAATGTGTCGCCGCAGGAATGCTGCATTCACCTGCGAGAAAAACAGCAGCAGGATCAGAATATCGTCAAGGTTCGTAGCCGTAAAAGCCGTCACACCAGTGGAAATTGCTATCATTAATTCGTTCATTTCTATTCTTTCCTCAATTTATGTACTTTGTGTTTACTTCTGACTTATACATCTCTAGGCTTCAGAGGCCTTCTACCTTGGGAAAATAAACTAATCAAAGCCCTGATTGTCGATCGATACTGCATTCAATCGAACACCGCCGTAAATTGGATTTTCTTCGTCGAACTTGGAATGAATTGCGTCAATACCTTGCTCCATCGAACCCACAAGTTCAGGAGAGCGCAGTCGCTGCAAGATAAACCATCCGCAAGTAGCAACCAAATACATGAAGAACAAGTAAGGAAACGCATCGTAAGGAGCTTCTGGAACTGGGAACATAGTGCTACCGGGAATGCCCACGCTGCCGGCAATTGGAATCATCATAAATGCGATCGCCACAACCGAGCACACCACATCCTGCAGGCGCAATTTACGAATTTTGTGCAGGTAAACTGGAGCCGCGATCGAAATCAAGATGTACACCGTTAAAAATCCGTAGCTGCAAATTGCCCCCAAATAACCCATGCAATCGAACAGTTTGATGTGAAACATAGACATCACAGCAGGCACAAGAAATGTCAGAAATGTACACATCGTTACTGCAACATGGGGAGTTTTATTAGATGAATGCGCTACACCTAATGAAGAGTGAAACAAACCGTGGCGCGCCATCATATAAAACACTCTCGCCGCTGGATTGATGCTGCCGAGGACGCAAGCAAAAAAGCTAAATAAAGCGCCGAAAGCCACTAATTGTCCCAGCCAACCCATGCCCACTTGTTGCGCCAGAAAAGTTAGAGGTTCTTCAGTATTAGTGATTGAAACTCCAGTCCCGCTAAAACCCAAAATCTCAATGTAGGTCATTAAAATGAAGAATAACCCTGCCATGACAGCACTGCCCATGACAGCTCTGGGGATATTTTTTAGAGGTTTTTTCGCTTCGTCGCCCAGAGATGTAGCACTTTCAAAACCAGAGAAAGCAAACATTACTAATACAAGTCCCGTCGCTATGTTCCCCGGAGTTACGCCTTGCAAAGTTAATTGGGACATATCCAAAGCAAAACCTTTGTGCGCCCAGATGATAATTCCTAAAACTGAAATCATTAAAATGGAAACTCCCTCCAGCCACAGCATCGCCATAGCAGAGAGTTGGATATCTTTGTAACCTGCATACCAAGCAACCCCGGCCCCGATCGATAACAGCGTAATCGGTGACGGATGGATGCCTAAATGACCGATGAAAGTACCCGTAAAGTTGGCAAAACCACACAAAACGGCCATCGCAGTAAATAGATAAGCGAGTACCAAACTCCAGCCGCAAATTACGCCGGCAGTAGGGCCAAGTCCTTTAACAATGTAAGAATAAAGAGAACCAGCAGAAGCCGATCGACTCGCAAATTGGTTGATATTGATGCTGACAAATACTAGGCCGATCAAGCCGATGAGAAAACTCAGCCAAGCCCCGTTACCCGAAAGGGCGACAATTAAGCCTATATTAGATGCTGGTATAGTTGTAGGTGCAATGACGGCAAAGGATTGAGCTAAAACCTCACCGAAGGAGAGGCAGTCCGGCTTTAAGCCGTGGGCACTCTGATTTTTTTGCGTTTTCTTGGTCATTTATCTTCTCTCTTTTTGTCGATCGACTTTTGGCGATCGGCTTAAATTTGTCGGTTATGCTTCAGAGTCGGGCCCTGCTCTCGAAGCTTAATTAGAAGCGTAATCCCCTTTTCGGGTAGAATCAAATGTTGTTTTTTATTGAATTAATAAGTGCAAGTGATGCAGTGGCCCGGAAAAAGAACTGTTGGCGGTACGGGAGCGATCGGCCGCCAACAGCTCAAACCCTTGAGGTTAAAAGGAATATTCAATTAACTGCTGACAACCGTTATTTTTTGGGAATTCCAACCTGTACAATAGAGTCGATCGACAAGTTCTGGTCAAAGTTTAGCGGCAATAGATTTTAGTCTCAAAAAATAACTGTATTTACTAAAGAGGGAAGGAAGAATGGCCGGAATGACGCTAGACCAACTGCGAGTTTTTCTAGCTGTAGCGGAACACCTGCACTTCAGCCGGGCTGCGGAGGAACTTTACATTACCCAACCCGCTGTCAGCGCCGCAATTCAAAACTTAGAGGAGCAGTACGGAGTAAAATTTTTTCACCGCATCGGTCGCCGCATCGAAATCACAGAAGCTGGGAAGTTGCTGCAAATCGAAACGCAGAAAATTCTCGACCAAGTTGCTTTGACTGAGAGAGGATTGCGAGAATTAAACGACTTGCAGCGAGGAGATTTTAATTTGGGATCCAGTTTGACAATTGGCAACTACTGGTTGCCAGAAAAACTTTGCTATTTTAAACAAAAGTACCCCGGTATAACTGTAAATTGTACCCTCGCCAATGCAGATGAGATTTGCATGGGGACGGCGACAGGAATTTTTGATTTAGGTTTGGTGACGGGAGACATTAAACCCGCGCTTGGGATTACTCTAGAACAAGAAATTGTAGGTAGCGAGCGCTTGCTGATTGTGGTTGGCAAATCCCACCCTTGGTTTGAGCGAGTCAAAATTAGTTTAACTGAAATTGCGACAACTGATTGGGTGATGCGAGAACCAGGTTCGGGAACTCAGCAAATGTTTGAACAATCTTTGCAAAGTTGGGGCATAAATCCTACTGACTTGAATGCTATTTTAGTTTTGAACAGTAGCGAAATGGTAAAAGCCGTGGTAGAAAGTGGCGCTGCGGCAGCCGCTATTCCTGAATTAATGGTAAAGAAAGAACTACAGTTGGCGACACTGCGATCTCTTCAACTTGTAGATTTTAGAGAAATTTCTCAGCCGACTGTGGAAATAGTTAAACCAGTTTTAAAAGTGAAGCACAGGCAACGTTTTCAAACTGGAATTAGTAAAGCCTTTGAACGGATATTAACTGAATTTGCTAGTAATTGGTAAGATCCCCGTAGGGACACCGCACGGTGTCCTTCTTCGTGTCAACTTAAGCCGAAAGCCTTGATAAATCTCGTTTTTACCCCAGTCTAGATCCCCCTAAATCCCCCGGATAGTCGGGGGACTTTGAGAATACTCCTGTCCCCCCCCGACTATCCGGGGGGCTAGGGGGGATCTTGGCCTAATCGTCAGACAGTAGACTGGTACTACATTTGATGTTAAATTGACACCTATGGACACTCCAAAAGCCGTGTCCTTACAGCACTTAATTACGGCTGTTCAATAGTTTGCTCAAATCCAATATATTTTTACTGCCATCACCAACTATCAGCGGCAATTTCCCATTCCATTTTTCGATAGCTTGTCTTTCCAACAATTCCGCAGTCAAATTGTCCCGCAGCAACCTTTGCACTTCGGCTTCTCCCTTGGCTAAATTCACCTTAGCCTCCGCCTCTTTTACTGCCTTCAGCGCTAAAAACTCTCCTCTTTTTGCTTCCTGTTCGGCAATTTGTTTCGCTTCGACTGCATCGCTAAACCGCTCAGAAAAGTGAACGTGTACTAAAGAAATATCGTCAACGGCAATGTGATATGTAACCAGTCTCAAGGTCAAAAAATTATCTACTGCGGCTTTAACTTCTCCCCGTTTAGTAATAATTTCTTCAGCCGTGTATTTTGCCATGACTGCTTTTAAGACTTCTTCAACTGCCGGATATATAATGCGATCTACCACTGCTTTTTCGTCACCTATTTGTTGAAAAATTGCATTGGCTTCGGCTGGGATAATGTGCCAGTTGAGCGCTACATCCGTGAAAACATCTTGTAAATCTTTTGAAGAAGCTTCAGCGGAACTTTCCTGTTTCTGCACTCGCACGCTCAACTTTTCTACAGTATAAACTATGGGGACTATTACGTGAATTCCTTCTCCGAGTACCTGTTCTTGCACTTTACCAAACTGCATCATCACGCCGCGTTCTCCAGCGTTGACTATGACAAAAAACTTGGACATAATAGCTAAAAATATTATTACTATAGTTAGTTGGATAGCTAAGTAAACATCCTTATCTCTTTTATCCTTATCTTTTTTATTTTTTGATTTGAGTGAGTTAACTTTTTTGCTGGATTTGACAACCATATTCCACCCCCATCGTACTTGATTATAGGACAAAGATTGACAACACCGCTGCTCTATTTGCCTGCCTCCAGCAACTTTTCAAAATCCGCAGCCGGCACAGGAGGACTGAATAAATATCCTTGCATGGCATCGCACTCGTAGCGCCACAGAAAATCTTTTTCGGCTTCAGTTTCAACTCCTTCGGCAATTACCTCAAGACAGAGGCTGTGCGCCATTTCAATAATAGCTTTGACAATCGCTGCATTTGTGCAACCGTCGGCGATATTGCTGATGAAACAGCGATCGATCTTTAAAACATCAAAGGGGTATTGCGTCAGATAGCTTAAAGAAGAATAGCCAGTGCCGAAATCGTCAATAGAGATAGAAACTCCCAAATCTTTCAATTGTTGCAAAGTGGCGATCGCACCTTCGGCATCCTCCACCATCAAACTTTCGGTCAGCTCTAATTCCAAACTGCTCGGTGCTAAACCAATTTCTGCTAAAATTTCGGCAACTCTGCTGCTGAGTTCTGGTTGGTGAAATTGGGCGGGCGACAGATTCACCGCTACCTGCTGCAAGGAAAAACCAGCATTTTGCCAAACCTGTATTTGTCTGCAAGCTGTCTGCAAAACCCACTCGCCCAACTGTACGATGAAGCCAGTTGCTTCGGCATCAGGAATAAATTCGGCGGGCGAAATCAACCCTTTTTCGGGATGCAGCCAGCGCACCAAAGCTTCGGCGCTGATAATTTTTCCAGTCTGAACATTGACCTGCGGCTGATAGTAAACTTGGAATTCTTCTCGTTCCAAGGCTGCACGCAAACTTGTTTCTATCCGATCTAATTTGTCGGAGGCATCTGGGAGTAATGGGTTGCTTTGCGATCGCAAATTATGCTGCTGTTCGGCAAAAGCTGCTTGTTTTTTCAAGCGGCTGGATATCGCACCCACAAGCTCAGCTTTAGTAAAAGGTTTTGTGAGGTAATCATCTGCTCCCAATTCCATACCTTGCCGCATTTCAGAACGTTCGGCTTTACCTGTCAGGAAAACAAAAGGTACTGTAGCAGTAACAGGGTGCGATCGCAAGGCCACCAGCACCCCGTACCCGTCAAGTTCCGGCATCATCACATCGCAAAGAATCACGTCGGGAAGACTTGACACCGCGGCATTTAAACCCAGCGCCCCATTTTCTGCACCCGTCACGTCGAAACCTTCGGCTTTGAGGAGTTTGAGAATATTCTCTCGAATTACTCGATCGTCCTCAATCACTAGAATTTTTTTCATATGTCATTCCCTGAAAGCGATATAATTGAACGGCGTGGCTTCGCGCGATCGCCGTGGCAATAACTGAAAATGCACAGCTCGATCGGCACAGCCGAATATTTTCCGACATAAATAGCAGACGCCCCTGAAAAACACTAATTTTTAAAGGACAACTAGATTGATGTTTCTCTGGTTACTTAGCGCCGTCCGTATTATTACGAGGTAAAGCAAGAAATCTCTCAACTAATTCTAGGCGATCGACAGTTAGCATCGCTCTAAATAACTGCTAAACTGGTTGTGCTGCAGGAGCGATCGGCTGCAAACAATCTCAGCCTATAGCAGTTGCCCAAACAAACGCAACTGCAAGCAACTAGAAAACCCTTGCAGAGTAAGTATTGCCTCATTATTTAGTGTAAAATCTAGAATCTCAAACTTGTACGATCGCAAAGCCGAAGTATCTAAAATCTCAAATCTAAAATGACATTACCTAGTGGATTCCCTCAGCCGGCACAGATTGGTGTCATAGAAGTTAAGCAATATCCTCAGTACCGCGCTGTCACCTACACCCACGCAGGCGATTTGCGACAAGCTACAGGAATCGCCTTCAATCCCTTGTTTGAACACATCAGCAACAATCAAATTGCGATGACAACGCCAGTAGAAGCACGCTACACGGAAACTTCCGAGCAAATCGATACAGTTCCGGTTGCAGAAGTTTCCTTCCTCTACCCGGCACCAAATATCGCCCCCAGCAGCGTTAACTCTGCTGTGGAAGTCACCGATACTTCACCGATGACAGTTGTCAGCATCGGCGCGCGGGGGGCTTACACTTGGGAAAGTTACGAAAATAACCTCCAGAAACTCAAAGATTGGCTTCAAGAACATCCCGAATACGAAATAGTCGGGCCACCGCGCCGCTTTTTTTACAATTCCCCGATGACGGCCGAAGCCACTAAAATCAGCGAGGTGCAAATTCCGATCCAACGCCGCTGACGTGAACGACCAATTCGCGAATGTTACCGCGCTGGCGGTGTTCCCAGAGATAAATTCCCTGCCAAGTTCCTAACAATAATCTACCGCGCGCGATCGGGATTTGTTCAGAAGTATGAGTCAGCGCAGTGCGAATGTGCGCCGGCATATCGTCTGGGCCTTCCGCATCGTGAATGTAACTCGCGCCCTCCGGTACAAGTTTAGCCAAAAAGTTAGCCAAATCCTTAAGTACATCCGGGTCAGCATTTTCTTGAATCACCAAGCTAGCAGAAGTATGGCGCAAAAACAAGCTACAAATTCCTGTTGCAATACCCGAATTCGCCACCGCATCTTCTATCTTAGGAGTGATGTTGCACAGAGACTTCCCTGTAGTTTGAATTCTGAGTATTTGTTGGTGATGAAGCATTCGATTTTAGATTTTAGATTTTAGATTTTAGACCAAATTAGACTTGCATTGCATTCAATCGCTTTCGGCTCAGGAAAATATCTGCGTTAATCTGCCTTAATCTGCGGTGGAATCAATCAAAGATGTATCCATTGGGATTTGAGATCGTAAATCAGCATCATCCTAATCCCGATCTTTAAAATAGTCTACAACAGCTTGGGCGAGATCCTCAGTACCATTTTTATCCAACTTATCCGACAAACGCGGCGGATGCAGCGGCTGTCGCAAAAACTCCCAATCCCCCTCAAAAAACTCCGCCGCCGTCACCACTTGATGTTCCGCATAATTTTTCAGCCACTCCAACAACACCTGAGCTTCCGCAAAACCTTCTCTCATAATAGAAACAACAGGTATTTCTAAGCGCAAAGCTTCCGAAAAAGTGCTGTATCCCGGTTTAGAAACCAAGCGCCCGCAGACAGGCATCAGATCCACCGGACGCGGTAAAATCGGGAAAGATTGTGCAAATTCTGAATTTTTGACTTTAATCAAATTCGGCAAATTGGGAGCCGCCGCATCAAAAGTAATAAATTGCCAATCGCTAAATAACTGTAAATTTTGATAAGGAATTGCTTCTAAACCCAAGCCACCAAAAGTCAGCAATACAGTTTTTTCCAGCGGTGATTTAATGCCGAATACTTCCCGAATTTCATCGTTACTGTAGCGAGGATTGCCGCCCGTCAAGCCGACATCTTGAATATTCGGGAAAGCTGGCATCGGTTCGTGCAAAGGCAGGCGAAAAAGCCGATCGCACTTTCCGAAACATTCACCAATCCAATCAGCCATTTCTACAAACTCCCCGCCCCAATCTCGATAGATAAAATCCCAGCCAAAATTGCTCATCATCCAGCAAGGAACCCCAGCAGATGCCGCCATTCGCGCAGCCAAAGGAGGAATATCTGCCAACACCAAACCCACCCGATTTTGCTTGATAAAATTAACTTCGCCCGCAATTATCGAATTTTGGTTTTTCCGAATTTCCCGCAACTTTTCCAGCGTGGCCTCTTTGTCCATATGCAAACTATCAGCTTGCACAACTCCCACATCAAAAGCGCGGGGACGGAGGATAAAGTCGCCAGTAATGTAACATTCTAGCAGCCACCGAGGTGCGGTTGTGGTGATAATTAGTAAAATATCTGGATTTAATTCTTGAATTTTTGCAGCTACGGAGGAAACTCGGACAGCGTGACCAAATCCGTGATTGGTGATGGCAATATATAATGTTGGTCGAGACATTGATAATAGGGAATAGGGAATAGGGAATGGGGCATCGCGCGTCGGGAACTGCGGTAGAGACTCGAAGGCAAAAAGGCCAAGCTTCAAGCGACGCACAACGAACAATGATACAATTAAGCACTAATGACTAAGCTATTCTGCATTTAAATTGTATATTCCGGGCGGTGCTGCGGAGCAAGAACCCAGGAGAATTTTATTATTTCTTTAGATCCAATTTAAATGCTAAGTAGCTGATGTTACCGATTGATATGATGTCCGATAGTTGTATAGGCACTGAAAATGTAAAAACTCATCAATCGGACGCGCCATCAGACCAAACAGGCAATTGATTAATCTTATCCAGCGTAATATCTACATACTTTTCACCGTTACTTGCCCGATCTTCCCCAAAATATCCCTCATCGCCGTCGTGCTTTTGAGGGCCGCTGACAGCTTCTGCGTAGCGTCCTTGTAAACGAGCTTGATTGAACGGGGAAGTCGCGAACCAGTACCAGCGAGTCGGAAAAACTATGCCGCCAATATCCTCAATTGAATCGCGAGTGCCGCGCAAATGGAAAACGCGATCGGCTTCTGCAAAACCATTTTCTCCCGAAAACACGCCCCCAACTGAAATAACAGTAATTTCTGCTTTCAGCCATTCTTTAAGATAGGGAGTAGCACCCAAAGCAACTTGTGCGCCGCCGCTAGTGCCAATTAAAATAACTTGCAAAGGTTTTTGAGGATTAGCTGAAATCGGAGATTGAGCATTCATTCGCTCGATAATTGCATGAGCAATTCCCTGATTGTATGCAAAACCGTAGCGATAATCCAGAGAAATGGCAAACCTCCAAAGATTGCGAATTTTGATGAATATATCCGCCCCAATCGGCCCACTTTTTGCCTGTGCTGCAAACCGCCAAAAAGGAGCTAGCCAGCGCTGTCCGCCTAAACTTTTGTTAGAAGCTGAATAAGGAAAAATATCCCCCACGGCTACGCACTGCGGGTGACTTTCAACTAAATGTTTGAGAAAAAATGCTTCTCCCGGTGTTAGTTCGTCCCCCGAAAAATCGCCAACTCCCGGCAAAAAGATGATATAACAATTGCTCGGCGAAGACTTGCGCGCTTGCGGGCTGCTGTCGTTCGGGGGCAATATCTCCGGCGAATTTTTCTTGAAACCCAAAGTTTCGGCACTTTGACCCAGCCACCATATAACAGTTCCCACTGGCGAAAGAATCCCCCAAACTAGCAGGATTAGAGCTGCGATGAGCAACAAATTTAAACTTCCTCCACGCAGCCACGCAAATATCTGCAAAATCAATCTTAGCATTTAATAAAATCTGGTAGAATGCCTGTTAATTACCTAATTATGTAGAAATATTTTGGTGATTTTGCTGTATTAGAGCTTATTTTGTCCTAGTTGTCAACTATCTTGAGGAGCAGGAGTTAAAGGTGAGGGGAGAAGATTCAATTGCAGGTTTGCGAAGAACGCTTTGGAACGCACTTTCTTTGAACAGCAACTTTTACGAAAAAACTCCCTACACTGCCAGAACGAAGCGGATAGCTTTAACGATTGTAATTTTAGCAGCGGTGTCCCGCGTTTTTGGCAGTGCCGTCATTTTGTTAATCAATCGAACTGAGCTATCCGTGTTATTGTTAGCACTTTGGATAGATGCTTTGGCACTGGTGGGGGGTTATTATTTTTGGACTTTCACTATCTTTAAAATTGGGCAGTGGCTGAAACCAGGTCATGTAAGTTATGGGGAGTTGTTGGTTCCGATCGGATTTGCTTACGCCCCCCAAGTGCTGAATTTTTTAACGTTAATTCCCTTGCTGGGAGAAGGGATAGAGCGGATATTAGCTGTGTGGAGCTTGCTATCTGTAATTGTGGCGGTTCGCCAAGGTTTGGATATTAAAACTCGCTGGGCGGTGTTCATCGGTTTTGCGGGTTGGCCGCTGATTCAAATTGCGATCGGGCTTGTAAAAGTTATTAAACAGTTGCTTCCACAATGGCTTTAAAATCGGGAAATTGTCATGGGTGAAAGGCAAAAAATACCAGAAAATTTCACGGTTTTAAGTTTCGATCGCAGATTTTGCAAGTGGCGATTAATGGCAATTTCAAAATGCAGCTAATTTTACAAGAAAGGTAGAGGGCAGGAGGCAGAAGGCAGGAGGTAAAAACTATTAATTAAAACTTTAGTTGTGAGTTTAAAGCTCAGTAAAATAAATAATTATACTGAGAATGCTGGCAGCGAGGTGTACAATGTCCTTGTTTCAATCTCCCTCTTTTAAGGGTGAGTTCATAAAAGCCTCCTGCCTCCTTCCTTCTGCCTTCTGAAAATGGCGATCGCCCCTAAGCCCCTTAACCTGTTGATTCCTGCACGCACTAAGCCCAAAGAAACCGGGCTTTTTACCAAATCTACAGGCTGCAACGAAGGATTTTAGTTAAAAAAAACGGTT
This sequence comes from Tychonema sp. LEGE 06208, assembly GCF_015207505.1. GTDB lineage: Bacteria > Cyanobacteriota > Cyanobacteriia > Cyanobacteriales > Microcoleaceae > Microcoleus. The sequence continues at coordinate 71,311 of NZ_JADEWT010000005.1, read as the reverse complement.
TTTGACCGCCAGCGGGCAAGTCAAACTGTTAAAATAAAATTGCTTTGGGGTGCAATACTTTTGCTCAAAGTATGTAATTTGAAACAAAAGCATTCCCCGATCGCCTCAAGCAACATTGTCGATAGCTCGCTTTAAGAGAATGCTTGACAGGGGAACGGCAACACAGTAGATTAGGAGATGAGTGATATGGTGATTGATAAGATTAATTTGCCTTGGCACAGTTCGATCGCACAACCAGACGGCAAACACACCCCAACTATTCGGCTCTCCCCACTGTCCGCCTCCTCTTAGTAGCGATACATTGAATAAAAGGAAATACACAAAAATTTACATATATAATTTGTGTAATGCTCCAAATCGCTCCTCACCAGCAGCGATACAACCCTCGCCAAGACAGTAGGATAGAAAAAATATGTTTGAACGCTTTACAGAACAAGCCATTAAAGCAATCATGCTAGCCCAAGAGGAAGCGCGGCGCCTCGGCCACAATTTTGTAGGCACCGAGCAAATTCTCTTAGGACTCGTCGGCGAAGGCACTGGCATCGCTGCAAAAGTATTACTGGATATGGGCCTCAACTTGAAAGAGGCGCGCAATGAAATCGAAAATATTATCGGTAGAGGTTCCGGGTTCCTCCCGCCGGAAATTCCGTTTACCCCCCGCGTCAAGCGCATTTTTGAGACGGCGCTGAACGAAGCGCGACAGTTAGGACACAATTACATCGGCACAGAGCACATCCTGCTGGGGCTGATCCAAGACGATGAAGGGGTGGCGGCGAAGGTGCTGCAAAACCTGGGAATCGATCGCCAGAGAGTCCGCACGCAGGTAATTCGTGCAGTGGGAGAAGTCGCGGCGGTATCTGGAGGCCGGGGGGATAGCGGCGATCGCAAAATCCCGACTTTAGAAGAATTCGGCACAAACTTAACCAAGCTAGCAGCCAGCGGCAAACTCGATCCCGTGGTGGGCCGCGAAAATGAAATCGAGCGCGTGATCCAAGTGCTCGGCCGCCGCACGAAGAACAATCCTGTGCTCGTAGGCGAACCGGGAGTAGGCAAAACAGCCCTCGCCGAAGGCCTCGCCCAGCGCATTGTGAACAGAAACGTCCCGGAAATTTTAGAAGACAAACAAGTAATCAGCCTCGATATGGGTTCGCTGATTGCTGGGACAAAATTCCGAGGCGAATTTGAAGAACGGCTGACGAAAATCATGGCCGAAATTCGCGCAGCAGGCAATATCATTCTGGTAATTGATGAAATTCATACCTTAGTTGGTGCAGGCGCGATTCAAGGTAGCATGGACGCTTCCAATATGCTCAAACCAGCCCTGGCGCGAGGCGAATTGCAGTGTGTGGGCGCGACAACCTTGGATGAATACCGCAAGCATATCGAGCGCGATGCAGCCCTAGAACGCCGCTTCCAACCGATTAAAATCGGCGAACCAAGCGTGGCTGAAACAATAGAAATATTGTACGGTTTGCGATCGGCCTACGAACAGCACCACAGACTGACAATTTCCGACGAAGCTTTAGAAGCAGCGGCTACACTGTCAGACAGGTATATTAACGATAGATTCTTGCCAGACAAGGCGATCGACTTAATTGACGAAGCAGGTTCCCGCGTCCGCGTGATGAACTCGCAAACCCCGCCCGAAGTTAAAGAACTCAAGAAACAACTGCCGGCGGTAACAAAAGAAAAAGATGCAGCAGTGCGCGAGCAAGACTTCGACAAAGCAGGCAAATTGCGCGATCGCGAATTAGAAATCGAAGCCGAAATCGCCGAAGCTACGATCAACAAAAGCCAGATCAAAACCTCTCCCACAGTCACCGAAGAAGACATCGCCCACATTGTGGCTAATTGGACGGGAGTACCTGTTAGCAAGCTGACCGAATCGGAATCGGAATTGCTGCTGCACATGGAAGACACCTTGCACCAGCGCTTGATCGGCCAAGAAGAAGCTGTCAGCGCAGTTTCTCGGGCGATCCGCCGCGCGCGGGTTGGCTTGAAAAATCCCAATCGCCCGATCGCCAGTTTCATCTTTTCTGGGCCCACAGGCGTAGGCAAAACCGAACTGACAAAAGCCTTAGCTTCCTATTTCTTCGGTTCCGAAGAAGCGATGATTCGGTTAGATATGTCCGAGTTTATGGAACGCCACACAGTTTCTAAACTCATCGGTTCGCCTCCGGGTTACGTCGGCTACGACGAAGGCGGCCAACTCACAGAAGCAGTGCGCCGCCGTCCTTACACAGTAGTCTTGTTCGACGAAATCGAAAAAGCTCACCCCGATGTCTTCAACATGATGCTGCAAATCTTGGAAGACGGCCGTTTGACAGATGCCAAAGGTCGGACAGTAGACTTCAAGAATACGCTGCTGATCATGACATCAAACATCGGTTCGAGGGTGATTGAAAAAGGCGGCGGCGGTCTCGGTTTCGAGTTTGCCGAAACGGCTTCAGACGCGCAGTACAACCGCGTTCGCAGCTTGGTAAACGAAGAATTGAAACAGTTCTTCCGTCCCGAATTTATCAACCGCTTGGATGAGATTATCGTCTTCCGCCAGTTGAACAAGGCAGAAGTCAAGCAGATTGCGGACATCATGTTGCAGCAAGTCTTCGGCCGCTTAACCGAACAGGGTATTACTTTGTCGGTGACAGACAAGTTCAAGGACTTGTTGGTTACAGAAGGCTACAATCCCAGCTACGGTGCTCGACCATTGCGCCGCGCCATCATGCGGTTGTTGGAAGATGTACTGGCTGAGGAAATGCTGTCTGGGAAGCTGAAAGAAGGCCAAAGTGCGATCGTAGATGTGGATGAAAACGGTCAGGTGAAGGTATTGCCGAGTGGCGAATCTGAACCCAGATTGCCGGAATTCGCTTTAAGCCATTAAGTGCGATGACACGCGGATAAATAACGTCTGATTAAAAACCCGGTTTCTTGGAGAAACCGGGTTTTTAATTAAATAATACCAGTTAAAAAAAAGAATGCAGCAACAGTAACTGTAGGGTGCGGATACATCAACAATCCTCAAAAAAAGCGACAATCTGATAGCGACGCACCTTATTTTTGTCAATGTGTCAACAAACAAATCCAACATTTCATTGCCAATAAAAAAGCTTGCTAAAAAAATTGGCTGGCTTTTTGATTCATTGAACCTACCAGGTGCGTCGCTATTAAATTAGCCGTCTTTCTTAAAGATTGTGGATAGCGACACACCCTAGGGAAGACTGCTGTATGAGTGTTGAAAATTGGCATTTACATCATATTAAATGAACAAACTAGGCGACACTTTAAAATAATCGCCGAGTGCCTTAGCTTGTGCTTTGCTAATTGCCCGCTTGCCATTAACAACCTCAGACACTACGCCACTCGATCCAATGATGCCCACTCTCGTCAGCTTGACGGGTGCCGCTGGCTTCCATGATGTGTTGCAAAATCTCGTGAGGTTCGGATTTGTCGATCGGATAATTTTGGGCCTCGTAAACTTCAATGAGCGTTACCAATAAGTTGTGTAAAGCTTTTTCTTCGGGAGTACGGTTTTTGGCGAACGTCAGCCCCTCTGCGACTGCTAGGAGGCGATCGTATTCTTCCTCGGTTTCGATCGCCCGTGGAGCGACTTCTGCCAGCAAATTGCTATAATTAGCTCGATCGAAAGTAAGGGTCATTTTTCGATTTGTCCTTGTCGTATAAAGATGTCATAGATTCCTGCTGCTAAATAAGTGGTTAAACGTTTAGTCATCGGAGATTTAGTTTTGTTTAAGCCGATCGCAGTTGATTGCGGGCTATGGGAGCATCCACTTTACTGCTGCCCCTGCTTCTCATCAGACAAAGACTGCTGTTTTAGCAGTTTCTCCTCATGGTCTACAAGAGTTTTCTCTAACAGGAATGCTGCGAAATTGCTAGTCGATCGACCTTCTTGTTTAGTCCATTCCTCAAGGCGAGTGTAAATTCCGTCTGCTAAATATTTTGATCGGCGTTTCGTCATCAGAGATTGAATTTCTGTCTAATTGCAAGTTTCCCGCCAATGATTTCGCACAAACTTTATTGTGAGTCCTGCTTTTCATTAGAGGGTGGCGGCTGTTTTTGGATCTTTTCTTGGTGCTCTCTCACAGCTTTCTCCAAAAGGAATGCTGCTAAGCCGCTGATTGAACGGCGTTCCTCGTTTGCCCAATCTTGAAGTTGGTCATAAATTCCATCTGCGATGGAGGTTGATAGGCGTTTCGTCATCAGAGGTTGATTTTTTCTTATCTAAGCCGATCGTCAGTGTGATATATTTACAGCGTTTTGTCGATTTTGCTACATATGTGCTGTAAATATGCTGCATATTGCGCTATACTCGGAAAAGTCAAAAGCCAGCGCGCGCCCTAGGAAAGTTCGTCGCTGGCTTGTGGCTCTAAAAATCAAAGAGAGCTATTACCATGATAAAACCTTCCAGCGACGGAAGCGAATTTTCTCGCGGCTACCAACAAGCTTTAGACGACTTCGGCATCACACAACTCCTATCCTGCATCCGCAGCTACTCTGACGCCGATTTCGACGCGCAGCGGGTGCTGTTGCAGGAAAAAGAGGTCAAAAGCTTAGCTGGCCATCTAATCGAACAGTTGGCGGCAAACCTCACGGGTAGTCTCATCGCCAGCTACCTCGACATTCTACGAAAAGCAGGTGCCCAGATAATTGCCGCACATTCTCCAAATCGGCAAGTAACTGCACAGCCAGAAGATAATCTGCAACTCACGAAAACGCCTGATTTATAAATAAACCCCTGAAAACCCTGTGACTTTAGTCCAGGGATGAAAGGTAGGAATAGACTTTAGTATACCAGTCAGACAAATGCGATACATGGTAAAATTAATCAATGGAGGTGAAACAAAATGTACGCAGTGCAAAAAGATGTTTGGCATTTAACGGAATTTGAAAAGCCTATTGTTGAGCAACTACTAAAATGGTCAAATAACCTGTTTAATGTTGGGACTTACGAAGGTAGGCAAAGATTCTTTAAAGACAAAAGTACGGTTAAATATCCTGACTTGTACAAAATTGCCAAAAATAACGAAAATTACGGGCTTCTCTACTCACAAGTCGCGCAACAATCTCTTAAATCTGTAGCTGAATCTTTTAGCTCTTTCCGAGCATTGTCCAAGTTAGCTTATAAAGGAAAACTCAGCCAAAAGCCGAGATTACCAAAATATAGAACCAAAGGAGGAATGTACCCAATTTCTTACCCCGGTCAAGCTTTAAAGGTGGTTGGGAATAAAATTAGACTGCCTTTAGGAAACAAAGGTAAAGAGCATTTTGGCACCGATGCACTTTTGGTTCCTTTACCCGAACGTATTAAAAGCTCTACCATTAAAGAGCTGAGACTAATTCCTAGAAATGGTCAAGTCTGGGTCGAGTACGTCCACGAATCTCTTGGCGAACAAGCCCTTAGTTGCGATTTAGAAGCGACTGGCATCCTGGGAATCGATCATGGCATCAATAACTGGCTGACCTGTGTCTCTAGTAATGGCCAGCCTTTTATTATTGATGGCCGTAAACTAAAATCTTGGAACCAATGGTTTAACAAACAGAAAGCAAAAGTTCAATCAGAACACGCCAAACATAAGCTACCTCAAGGTTTCTCATCACAACGATTACAGCAATTATCCGAAACTCGCGCCCGAAGAATGAGAGATGCTGTTAATAAAGCAGTGAGAATTATTGTTGATTATTGCCAGGATAATCTAATTAATGTCATAGTTTTTGGTTGGAATAAGGGACAAAAACAAGAAGTAAACATGGGCGGAGTGACCAACCAAAACTTTGTCCAAATACCGACCGCCAAAGTCAAAGAAAGGTTGCAACAAGAATGCGATTTAAAAGGGTGGAAATTTGTCGAACAAGATGAATCTTACACTTCAAAATCTAGCTTCCTAGACCGAGACATAATGCCCGTGAAAGTCGGTGAAAAACCCGACAATTGGCAGCCCTCGGGTAAGCGAATTAAACGAGGTTTGTACCGTTCTGCTCAGGGACTAATCTTAAATGCAGATGTTAATGGGGCAGCAAACATCATCAGAAAATCAAAGGTAGCCATAGACTCATTAATTGAGCGAGTGGGTAGTGGGTTATTGACTAACCCTTTAAGAATTAAACTTTGGGCGGATTCATCCCCCAAAGTTTGTCCTTAAGAATCCCCGTGTCTTTAGACCGGGGAGTGTCAATAAAGCCGGATTATGCCAAACCTTGGGTGATTGTGCGGGTTTTGCCTGATGCTCGAAATCACGCTGTTGCGCGTTTCTGCAATCGCCAAGATGCAGATGACCATTTAAGGGCTTTGTGCAAGTTTGTGCGATCGGGAATCTTTGAGATTGTGTTCGATCGACCTGGCGATCCAGAGTTAGATTAAACAATTAATAGCTCTGCTTTACGGTGGGTTTCTGCCCACCTTTGCCTATAATTGTTTGCTGATTCTTGTTAATTTAGACTCTCAAGTCGCGGCGCAAAAAAAGTGTTTTTACCTATTGATTTTAGTTGATTTTTAAGGTATTATTTAGATAATGGAAGTGGTGGCTTAAATTTGAAAATTGCTACCACTCCCATTATTATATAATACCTTTTTAAGCCGGGAATGTCAAGCCTTTGACCCCAAAAAAAAGGGCGTTTTTTTTACATTTTATCGGAAAAAATTATAGTTTTGGTAAACCCGCTCTTCCGGCGCAACAGGATTTGATTAGACGAGCAAGTGCATAAATCTTTGATTGATAGAGCAACCGCAGATGCCCTGCTGATCGACGCAGATTAACGCAGATACTTTGAAGAAGAGCGAGGGAATGAAACGAAGAGGTGTCTTGCGGAAAATTCAATCCCAAGATTGGAACTGTACAACCCAATGCTGCACAAAAGCAGAAATGCGATCGCGCCGAGTTTCAAAAGTAGCAGCAATCCAGATAAATACAATCCCAAAAGCCAAACCGATCGCCCATTTAATCAGTGGATAATCGAAAATCAGCACTACTAACTGATAGAAAACATTGATTAAGAAAATTCCTGTCCCCACAAACAAAAACGCCCGCACTCTCAGCGCCAAACCAGCCACAATCGCTAGCAAACTAAAAGCCCCCGCTACTAAACCGTGGCTTTGCTGAGTAAAAAGAGGTATCCCGCAAATCAGCGCCGTGGCGAGGATTCGCAGAGTGTGGCGCAGGGTTTTTTGGGCTGGTAGTTGCAAAGCGCGATTCCCTACGGGATAGCTACGCTTCACGAACTGAACAACATAAAGGAAAGAAAGCCCCAAAGGAGTAAAGTAGTATTCAGGCTGAGTCAATCCCATTTGTGCAAACCACTGCAACAATAGCCAGTCAATTATGGCCACACTCACGTAGGTAAAACGGACTTCCTGCTTTTCCCAAGCTAGGAAAATATAAAACGCGGCAGCTATCAACCAGCTAATCGGATAAAACTTAGCCGGAGATTCCAAAATAGCTACTGCGGGAATCAGAGAAGCAATTATCCGCCAAGGTTTTTTTGACCAACCCCAGTTATCCCAAGGTAAAATATAAATGAAATAGGCAAATAAAGAAGCGAAAGCAACTTTCCACGGCCCCAGCGGCCCGGAAATGTACTTGACTAAAGGCGTATTTATCCAATAAAGCCGGATGCCAAAGGCTTCTAGCCAGCCCAAGTAAATCCAAATTTCTGCCCACAGGCGATCGAGATTATTTCGCCCTTGCAAGAAAGCGTATTGCACTAATAAAGCACCGGTGACTAATCCTAAATTTATCCCAGATTTAATATCGTTGGTAGAAGCCAAAATCAGGAATACACTGCTCAAAACCCAGTGCAGGTGAGCAAATATTTTCAACCCCGCATTAGTTAAATGCAAATAGTTGCTGAGCCAAGGAGACAAAATACGATATATATAGGTTAAAGTTGTACCGAGGGTTGCCAGCACAATTAAACCGTCACCAAAAGAGCCTCCCGGTGTTTGCAAAAGTTGATAAATCACTGACTCGCCAGCAGAAACCGAGACACCAATTAATCCTAAATAAACCAGGGGTTTGAATTGTTGCTCGCGCCTACCAATGCCGATCGCAATTAAAGACGCACCACACACAGTTAAACCAGTCCAATTGGCAAAAGTTTGCGATCGCAAAATCAAACCCAACAACCCGTAAACCAAAGGTATAACGTGAATGCTGGGTAAAATTGTGCGATTGTCACAATTGCGCCGCCGCCACCAATCGCCCATCAATTGTGCAAACAACCCGATCGCAATATTCGCCACAGCCAAATTAATCGCAGTGCGATCTACAAAACTCAAACCGACTGCTGTCAGCAACTCCAAACTCCAAGCCAAAGCATAAATTGCCAGAGGCGAAAGTTGGTGGAAACTTCGGAAAACAATCGCAGCCATGATTACCAAAGTAGCAGCCAATACTTCAGCAGAGGCGGATAAATTGAAGGTAGGGCGTGCGTAAAGTTCAAAAGAATAAAAAGTAATAGTTGTTAACAGCAAGCTAGCGAGTAATACAGCCCAACCATCTAAAGCTCGATCGTAAATTTGAGCTAATCGAGAAGGCTGAGGGAAACGGCTGGAAACACGAACAATCGTGCTGCGAAACAACCAGAGACACAAAAGTGCGATCGCCCCAGCAATTCCCCAAGCCCAACCAGATACAAAACCTAATCGATCGATTACCGCAGCTACAAAACCCAAGTTAAATCCGACACAAATTGCAGCCGCCGGTACCTCTACCAAATAGTAAGTATTGACTAACATCAGCGCAGCAGCCAAACCCAAAGCGATTAACTGATATCCGGGGAAACTCAAAATGAGAAATTGCGCTAATATTAGGGCGATCGCGCTGCAGGTACTGGCGAGTTGTTTGTGGGGAAAATCAGTATATTTAGCAACAGCAGTCAAAGCCAAAGGTGCCACCATCCAAATCAAACCCCAGGGAGACTGCAAATTACTGTAGAGCAACATAAAGCTGAATCCCGCTAATCCTAAACCTAGATTCCAAGAACTTTGAAACCATGCAGGATGCCAGCGGAAAAAGGCAGAACTTTCTCGGATATTGGCGGCTTTCATCCAGACAAAAAATCCCCACTCAGCCGCCATAAACAGCAATAAAATTCCTGTCCAAATATGGGGTGTTTGGTTCGGCAAAAATAAGTCAATCGTCGAAGCGATCGCGCCTAAACCCAGAATGTGAGTCAGGTAAACTAAAAATGCCGGATTTCGCTGGCGATCGACTGCCGAATCTGGGATTGAGAATCGCCGGGAATTATCGGGGATGACGTATTTCCAAGCAATCCAAGCTAAAGTTAAAGTAGAAACCAATAAATTGATCGATCGCCAAAAAGGATTGACGAAACTAATAATAGTGAAAACACTGCCCAAACCGAGAGCAAGATTTTCACCAAAACGGGAAAGTTGAAATTTTCGCGATCGGTAGAGCCACTGCGCCACACCTGCGGTTAAAATTAAATAAGGCAAGAGCAAAACACCCCACAAAACCCAAGGAGTTTGCCCAGAGTTGGTAAGCTGAGTTAAAAATGTAGAAAATTGTGTTTTAATCCCTAAAGGAACAACTCGCCAAAACAGCCAAATCGTTTGAATTCCTGCAGCTTCAAGCATTAGCAAATCAAACTTTTGCCAAAATCGCACTAAGCGGCTATAAAAAAACCAAATAGCCAATCCGCTAACTGCGATCGCCTGTAGGGGAATTTCGCGAAAACAAACCAGCCAGCCTAAACCTAATAAAGCCCCTCCGGCTAATTGCCAGTTAAAAAAGCTGCCGGGATTTTGGTTGTCGGATATATTGTTTGTAATAGTCCGAGATGCGAGAGGGTGCTGCCAATCCAACCATGCTAAAAGCACGCCGCAAATCCCCAAAGCTAAACCCATTTGAGCGATATCTACGCCCTTGACAAATATCGCCCGACCTAGTAAAATTCCTAGAGAATAGGCTACTAAAGCAGCTTTTTTGTAAGTCAGAAAATCTGGGCTGGAAGTAAAAGCAGCGGCGATGGTTTCAGCGTTTTCCCCGCGTCGGACAGATTGTAAGCGTTGTTGTTGAACTTGATAAACACCAGCCGCCGTAGTTCCGACAGTACCCAAATAAACTGCTGCTAGGGAAAAGCCTACAAATCCCCAACCCCAGTGCAAATAACTCAATCCCAAATGATTTAGGGCGATCGAGCAAGTGACGTTTTTACCCGACAAGCTTTCATACTGAGATTTGATAATCCCGCGCGTTATCCAAGTCAAAATAAGTGCAGCGGCGATTGCTACGGCCCAATTCCAGGGATATTGCCACAATCCAAAAGTGTCCATCGCCCAAAAATTAATCGGCACCAGTAACAGCGTCACTTCTTGCAAAGTTTGAGCAGTCAAGTGCAAATTAGCCTGTTTTTTAGCCCAACTGCTAATCGCCCAAAATGTTAAAGTATAAGCTAACAAAACTCCATATTGTCCGGCAGCCGGAAATCTTTCCCACTGACTAGCAGCTAAGACTCCAGAGGAGACAACTACCATGAACACTCCTAAAAATAGCAGCCACACGACGCTAATTTCGGCTATGAACGAGTGCAAAATTTGAGCGACAAAATTAGGGGTGCGAGCTGTTTCTGCGCGCTCTACAACGTTTTTAGCGGTGCTGGGTAATGCTTTTTGTGTTGAGAGAGCGGGTATTTTTGATTGAGTAATTGGGGCGATCGTCTTTGAGGGTTCGGGCAGGGGACAAACTAAATATTGTCGGCACAATTGCTCAACCTCAGCGGGCTCGATCAAGCCCAGCCGCAGCCACGCATCTAAACCTGTCAACAACTCAGGGTGCGAGGCTAAGACGCTGAATTCAATTTTACTCGATCGACCTTTTGGAGACGACATCGGCTTAAACTGGTGCTAGCTACATTCCAGCTATAGTCTAGATTAATGCCGATCGAACATCGGAGTATTCCGCCCTGAGAATTGGCACAACGAGTGATATCGTGTCCCTGTTCGTAGTGCGGACGGTCGTCCGCACTACGAACGCTTTTTGTTATGGTAGTAGACCGGACATGATATGATTTATCGCCAAACATAAAAATAACCGCCTACACCTGCGTGTATCTGCGGTTAAAAACTTCAATAGTGTGCGGAAGCAGGGGTATTTAGAAAGCGGGTTTTTCAACCAAAGTATTAGGATAGGGTATGGCCGTCTTCTTGCTTGTCGAAATATTTCAGCAAAGTTTCCACACTAGCATTGTGGTCGATGAAAGAAAACAAATGTTTAAATAGCAGTTTTCCATCTCGATCCAAAACAAACTGAGCGGGCAAAGGAGCGCCCAACGCTTGACCGGTTTGATAAGTGCGAAACACTCTTACGCCGGGATCGGAAAGCAGGGGCATTTTCAAGCCTAAATCTTTAACCACAATTTCGCTTTGGCGATCGTCGGTGCTGGTGACCATCAATAATTCTATATTGCGATCGGCAAATTTTTCCCAGCTTTCATTCAAAGCCTTAATGTGAGGAAAACAGAAAGGGCAATATTGCTTTTCAGTAAAAATCCGCGTAAAAGCCAGAACTACCGGTCTATCGCCGCGGTAATTCGACAGTCGCACCAATTTACCATTATTAATATCCGGCAGTTCAAAATCAGGAGTTATTTGTCCCAGCTTCAAAACATTAGTGGCGGGAACAGGCAATAAATTTTGGAAAAACCGCTGATTTAACAAGCCGCTAAAATCTGTAGAAGTCAGCATATTTCCTAATTTGGGGATTGGTAATTGGTAATTGGTAATACCAGATATTTTAAGCCCGGACAGTTGGGAGTTTTGAATTAAAAACTTTTTAATTCAAAACTCGCTGACTCAAAAGTATGAAGTTAGACCGCAGCAAAGAATACTTTGGACTTAACCGGGTCGGGAGTCATAGTCTTGTCACCGGGCTGCCAGCCTGCGGGACAAACTTCATCGGGGTGAGACTGGACGTGTTGAATAGCTTGCAGCGTGCGGAGGGTTTCGTCTACGTTGCGGCCGAAGGCAAGATTGTTGATAGTAGAGTGTTGGATGATGCCTTCTTTGTCGATAATGAACAGACCTCTGAGGGCAATACCGGCTTCAGGGTCTAGGACGTTGTAGTCGGAACTAATTGTTTTTTTGAGGTCAGCAACTAAGGGATAGTTGATGTCGCCGATACCGCCTGATTTGCGGTCTGTTTGTATCCAAGCGAGGTGAGAGAATTCGCTGTCAACGGATACGCCGAGGATTTCGGTATCGATTTTCTTGAAGTCCTCATGGCGATCGCTAAATGCTGTAATCTCAGTCGGGCACACAAAGGTGAAGTCCAAGGGATAGAAGAACAGGACTACATACTTTTTGCCTTTATAGTCTGACAGTTTAACTGTCTTGAATTCCTGATCCACTACGGCTGTTGCTGCGAAATCCGGTGCAGCTTGACCAACCCGGAGGCATTCACTTGTCATAGATTTTGTTTCCTTTTTTACGAACTGTTACAAATATATCATAGTCATAACGACTACAAGTATGTTGTCAAAAAATCAAAAAAACACGCTCTCAAAATTGAGAGCGCGGTTTTTTCAATGAAATGATGGCTCAGGCGGGATTTGAACCTGCGACCTTGGGCTTATGAGTCCCCTGCGCTAACCACTGCGCCACTGAGCCAAATTCACTTCACGATTTACTATCGTAGCACGGTATGGCGAGCTATGGCTGCTTGCCATCCAACATTATTTCTAATAACTCCTAGTCAAAGTCATGAGTTTTGATAATGAGTCAAAACCCATAACTTCCGACCAGTTGTTACCTAGAAGCGCTAGAGCTATCGTCAGGCAGAAAAGCCATTGGATTGACGGCGCCCTGTCCGGCGGGATGGACTTCAAAATGCACGTGCGGCCCGGTACTGAAGCCGGTGCTGCCCATTTCTGAAATCTGTTCGCCTTGAGCGACCTTCTGACCCTTCTGCACCAAAATTCGGCTGTTGTGGGCGTAGATCGTCTCTGAGCCGTCTGCATGGGTAATTTCCACCAGATAGCCGTAGCCGCCATCGTTCCACTGTGCATAGGTAACCACCCCGTTGTCGGCGGCCATAACTGGCGTACCGATCGGCCCTGCAATATCAATTCCCTTGTGCATCCGTCCCCAACGCCAGCCGTAGCCAGAAGTGAGAACGCCCTTAGCCGGCCAAATAAACCCGTTGGCAGACCGTTGTTTGCCGTTAGGCAGATAAGTATCAGCGCCCGAAAGCGGAGGCAGTTCCGGAGAAACCATGCGTCCCAAAGACGGGTTGCTGAGGGGGTCGTAACCCTCGGAACCCAAAGGAGCCGTTGCTACCACAGGCCTATCCAGACTAGAGTTCGGCATCAGGTCGATCGGTTGGAGTTCCGCGGCGCGAGCTGGGTCAAAACGCTCTTGCTGCTGCTTCTGAACCTCGTCAGACCAAGCTCTCGAAGGCGGTCTGCTGATTTCGTTCTGCACCGCCCCAGCGTACTCGGGGGTGTAGAGGTCGGGATTGACACTTGGGAGTTCCTGAGACGGGTTGGTCGAGGCGAAAGTCGTCTCCTGCTCAGTTGGAGCTAGGGAGACTGCATTTGGGCCGATCGAATTGCGTTCGGCGCGATATTCCTCTCGCAGCCTGACAACTTCAGCCCTCAAGCGTTCGGCATAAGGGTTGAGAGCCTGACCTGCGGGACGGGCCTCGGAATTTGACTCAGGTAAAGCGCTAGCGGGAGCGGCATTTAAACCCTGGGTGCTAGCATTTGGCAGAAAGCTGACCGGCTGGGGGTATTCTCCCGTAGCGATGGCGGTAGCAGTTGCACTTGCTGGCTGAGGCAGGGAACTGGTGTCAACGGCACCTGTAAAAGTTGGTTCGCCTTGAAGCTCCAGTTTACCGGGGTCGCTAATAGTTTGAGAAACTTGAGTTAGCGAAATGCTGTTGATTTTGGGAACCATCGGCGCTGAAATATTGTTCAGGCCTTCCAAGTTCCCTAGGGGAGAGACAACAGGCGCTGTAGGAGCGGATGCTGCAACTATCGAGTCGGTTCTTTCCGGGGTAGAGGAACTCTGGTTCAAAGATGCGGGAACCGAAGCTGCTGACCACAGAGATCTAGAGTAGGAGGCAGAATCAGAGGCTGCCGCCTGCACCGCTGGATTATTTGACCCAACTTGGGGAATTTTTAGCTGTTGATTTACATTCAGCAAGTTGGGGTTGCCGAGCTTGTTGGCTGCGATCAGCTCTTTGGGCGATACGCCGTAACCTTTGGCGATCGCATCTAGGGTATCTCCCGGACGGACGCTGTACAGTACCGTTTCCGGCGCGGCGGTACTGCCTGCGGGGGGGACTACCACAGCCGAAGGCAAACCGGGTGTTACCAGAGACTGTTCAATGGACTCGAAGGCTCGATCGCCAGAGCCTGCTTGACCGACACCGCCATTGAGAAGTATTGGTGTAGTATTGAGGTCTGGAATTGCTGTCTGAGTAGGAGAGTCTGGGGATGCCAGAGTCGTTACAGCAGATGTAGATGAATTTGCTCTTACCGAGGAATCTGACAGGGGCCGACCTGATGCTGTGGTGCGGTTTTCCTGTTTTTTCAGACTGTCTATCGCCCAGTCTGCGTTAGGGTCTTCGATCGAGCTTTGTGCCGATATCGTCTCCTGGTCTGGCGCGGAGTTTGGCTGCCATGACGAAGTTGTACTATCCAACGACTCGGAGCCAGTCAGATTTAACTTTTGTTCGGGATCGACCGCGGCAGTATTGCCGGGGTTCTGTTGTAGAGCCGCTGCCATCGCAGTCGGGATTCTGAGTTCTTGGCCAACTTCGAGTACGGTATCGAGTTTGATGCCGTTGGCAGTTGCTAGTGCCTGCGGTGCAACTTCATAGTCCCGAGACAACTCCCAGAGGGTTTGTCCCTGTTGAACCTTAACCCCTGCCTGTTCGGCCCGGGAACCGTCAACTTGTGCCGAGGTAGCGGGTGCATTTGCCGAAACTGGCTGTACTTCTGCGGTAGATTTTGCTGCCGTTGCGAGTTCAGACGCGCGAGCGCTGTCTCCATTTCTCGGCAGCAGGATGCCTGAAGCACCTACAGATATTGCCAGCCCGATCGTGGCGAGAGAGCGAACTCTGCCAGTGCTGAGCGTTGTCTGCTTGGACGGTTCTGATGAACCGTCTCCGTCGATTTCACTAGCCTGAACAGGCTTAATTTGGGGATATGTTCGTTTCAAAAAAACGACCTCCTACTGAGAAGCGCTAACTGTCCTTGGAAACACTCAAGGGTATTCCATGACGCTGAATTTAAATCAACCACCAAAAATATTTTGATTGTTGACAGCTATCATGCTTAGGCAAGATTACCTTGCTTTTTAAATTTAGACAAGCTCGAACCGTAATTAATTTTCAAATTCTCGGTCAAACCTGCTGAATTTACACCCACAAGCCTTACGCGGCAATAGCTGGAACGAACAAATAAAATTTGCGTTCCGGCACGGCCTAAGATTCTCACCTATTATCCGACTTTATGCTAATTTCCGGACAACCTACAACCGTATATTTACTAGATATCAATAGCAGCAAGGCACAATACGGCGATCCCTGGTATCCTAAGTCCCTGAAATCCTCTGTTTTTCTGGCTTAATCATCTAGGGAGCAATTTTGTATTGCTGATAACAATATGTTTTGGGATGAATAAAATATATTAATCAAAGCTATCTAGAATTTCACCGCTTTGATACAAATTTCTTATATTTAAATCAAGGTTTAGCAGCCCCTAGCAGCGATTAAATATCTATATGTGTATGTAGGTGTCGATCGAGATTTATCCGAGTTCGCCCAACTGTCGTTTAGCCTCAAATAAACCCACAGCGGCGCTAACAGAGAGGTTCAAACTCCTAACTCCAGGCTGGCTCATGGGAATAAAAACTGTGGCATCGCAGGCATCTAAGACGAATTGGGGAATGCCGACAGTTTCCGAGCCAAACATCAGCCAATCGTCTGGCTGAAATTGGAATTCGGCATAATTGCATCGCCCGCCAGTGCTGAATCCGATCGATCGCCCCCCTCGCTGTTGGCGACAAGCCAGAAAAGCCGGCAAATCTTCGTGACATTGGAGGTTAACGTAGGGCCAGTAATCTAAGCCAGCGCGTTTCAGGTAGCGATCGGTAATTTCAAAGCCCAGCGGGCCGACTAAATGCAGTTCCGTGCCTGTAGCAGCACAAGTGCGGGCAATATTGCCAGTATTCGGGGGGATTTGCGGGTGAATCAAGACAAGTTGGGGCATGAAGCTAATTAAAAACGCAAAAGACAGCTCTGGGGAGAAGTATAAATATACCTAAAAAGTAGATAGCAGTTATAGCTTTTATTTATAACCTCTGTAAAGTGCGATTGATTAAATATTCTGATTTGTTTTTTGGGGCTGTGCTTGGCAAATTTTTCTGGGTCCAAAATTCGGGCTATGGGAATTGTGGGCTGAGTACGGACAGCCAGGGGCTAGTGAGAAGCCCCCGCGATGGGAATGGCAGATAGTTTAGGCAACTAACTGGGCGCACAAATTGTCTTCGAGCTCCCATTCTTGGTGAGCCATGCCATCAATCCCTTGGAGAATAATACTGCGGGTGTCCAAACCGTCCTCGTGCAGCTTCAACCACTGCTGGGCGGTGTTACCTTCCCGGAGAATCTTTTTGAGAGGCGAGAGAAAGCAACTAAAGCCGCGTTTCTTGGCAAGAGGGAACACCTCCTGGTAAATTTCCTCAATCCAATCTCGTGCCAAAATCTTTCTGCCATCTTGCCAGTGGATGAGTTCGGCATCCAAACTTTGCCTGGATGCAGAAATTTCGTTGGCATCTGTGAGAGCAACTAAGTCTTGGTTGCGGGTAGCCGCCGACAAGGTGCTCAGTTGTAAAGGATCTAAACTGGGGTCTTCCATCAATTGCCAAATGCGAGCTTCTAGCAAGGCAGTGATGGCCAATAAAGCCAGAGGATTGACTTCGAGGTCGCAAATTCTGAGTTCGAGGCGGTTGAGACAGTAGGGGCGCCGATCGCCATTTGGGCGCACAGCAGACCACAAATGGCGGACATTTTGCATGGTGCCGAGTTCTAACTGTTCTTCAGTCCACTGGATGTAATGCTTGTGACTTTCAAACAGGGGGACGACGGCGGGAGTTTTGGGAAACAAACCCCAGCGAGTGGAATGGTAGCCCGTGACTTCGCCGTCGAGAAACGGAGAAGAGGCGCTCAAGGCAAGGTAAAGCGGTGCTTCGACGCGGGCGAGGCGGATGGCGCGCATCAGCAGTTCTGGTTGGGAGATGCCGATGTTGATGTGAATGCTGGCGGTAACGACTTTGGTGCCGTAGGTTTGCTCAATGTAGGTATGGTAGGGGTTGTTGGGATCGGAGCGGTAAAATCGATCGCTCCCGCCGAGAGATAGGGTACTTCCAGGCAGCAAGGTATAGTCGCCCAATTGTTTGAGATACTCGCGCAGCCGGACTCTGGGCTTAACTAGGGCGCACAGCAGGCGATCGTAGCTGCACAGCGGGGCAGTCGTGTACTCCACATTGCGGCTATCAGGCTCCCGGACAAATCCCTCTAAATTGGCGACTATGCGATCGGAAAGACCGACAACCTCACCTTGGGGCGTGCCGGTATACATTTCTACTTCAAAGCCTTTTGATAGCAGCACGTTTGTTCCTCAGATAATAAGTTGAGTGCTAGTTTCTAGTATCCCAAAAATTGAGCTGTTCGTACTATCTGCCACGAGGTAGAGTTGTAATTTTTGGTTGCTGGTAGTGAAACCGGGTGTGCGGGCGCGAACTTGAGTTTGAGCGTTTGCAGATGCAAATGCGGGCACCGCCAACAGTTTCCGGGGCGGTTGTAGAGTCACAAAGGCTGTTTGTTTGATCGCGGGCGTGTTTGATTCGGCCTTGGTGGCGATCGTACTTGCGGTGAAGGGCACCCCTCCCAATTTTTGCAACAGACATCTCCGGTAATGCTTACCGATCGAGTTCGCTTGCAGGTTCTTTACCCTCCAAAAATCAGAGCATCCAGCGAATAGGCACCAGGCCCTAAAACTGCGATCGCCACCAGCATCAAACAGTACATAAAAGCTTTCTCCCAGCTTGGCGGTTCGCCCTTGCCATTTGGCCCTTCATACTGCCCTTGGGGAATTAAATAGGGATCGCTAGCAACAAAAGGCAACCCTTTGGATAAATCTAAATAAATTGCGAATAGCATAGAACCAAGAATCGGCAGACTTGCTAATAGTGTCAGAAATCCCAGAATCAGACAAACTCCGCCAGCCAACATGGAAGCTGCTGAGAGAAAGCACAGAAACAGCGGCATTTTCATAGCATCAGACCACTCTCGAAGATGTGTTATTTTTGGGTAGCCGTGCAGCATAAATAGCCCGCCGACACCAACTCTCAGCAATAAAAGTGCCCAGCCGAGAATGCCGGTCGGATAGACGGGATTGAGTGAACTGAGCAGTTTGAAACTTAGTTCGGGTAGATGAGTTGAAACTTGAGCGAACAGCAGCGCGATCGCCACACCCAGAGCAAATTTGTAAATCATTTGGTCATTTCCAATCGATTGAGATATTCTAAATTGGACATCATTAAACATCTATTAGACTTCTGTTCCAAAAGCTTGTAAAAAATAGGCAGGATGCCTGTTCCACAAGAATGACGGGAGAGGTCTATTGCAGGTGGCGAGAACAGCTTTATTGACACCCGCGAGTGTTGAGATCGATCGCATATAAAGATGTGCCAGCAGCGATCCAGAGGCGATCGCGTTTTTTTCCCCCAAAAGTCAGGTTAGCGCAAGTCTCCGGTACCGGAATTTTCCCCAAACGAGTACCGTCGGGGGCGTACACCTGCACGCTATCTTTGGAAGTTGTAAAAATATTGCCGTGTTCGTCGGTTCGCAACCCGTCGGGTTCACCGGGTTCGATGACTGCGAACACCCGGCCGTTGTCTGCAGCGCGATCGGCTACAACATCATAGGCGCGGAGGTGGTGATAGCCTTGGGGCATATTGAAAGCAGAACTATCCGACACGTAGAGGATGCTTTCGTCGGGGCTGAAGGCGAGGCCGTTGGGGCGTAACATATCCGTCACCACCGCATCGATCGCACCCGTCGCCGGATCGAAGCGGTACACAAAACATCCAGGCTGTTCCTGTTGTCCGCCGTATCCCTGGTCGGGCTGCGTCAGGCCGTAGGGGGGGTCAGTGAACCAGATCGTGCCGTCACTCTTGACTACCAAGTCATTGGGGCTGTTGAGGCGCGATCCTCGGTAGCGATCGACCAACACCCGCCATTCGCCGCTGTGTTCGCGCCGGACGATCGCGCGCAAACCCGACGAACACGAGACAAGGCGACCTTCGCGATCGCGGTAATTACCGCTTTGATAGTCGGAGGGGTCGCGCAAAACGCTCATTCCCTGGCGGGGACTCCAGCGCAGTAAGCGATTGCCGTGAGCATCGCTCCACACCACGCTATCATCTTCATGGAAATAAACCGGGCCTTCGCTCCAGACGGCACCGCTGACAACTTTCTGGAGTGAAGCATCAGGGCGCAAAAGCGATTTCAGGCGATCGTCATAAATATTGATGACTTCAGACATTGATATTTTATATTATTTTTAACGTTATTCTTATCCTTAAACAACGAGCGCTCAAATACTAATCAGTCTTTTGATATAAATTTAATCTCATCCATTCGATAGATATAAAAAAATCATCAACAATGTAAAGTTGAACCCATGAGAATCTCTAAAAGAACTGCTTTGTCAATTAACTAGAGGAATTGCGAACTGGTACTTCAAAATCCCGTTTTTCAACCAAAATACTTGCTGAAAACCTATAATTCGGTAAAAAAAATAGATTTTTTGGTGGGTCATGCAAATTTTTTCAACAGTTGACAGTAAACAATTGACAGTTGACAGTTACCTCGGACTCAAGCGCAAAGTGATTGTCAGCGAAGGAAATGGATTTTTCCTTGCACCCTACAGGGGGAGGCTTTACACCCATTTTTTATGGTAAATAGCAATAGCATGGCAGAGATTTTTTAGATACAATCAACGTCCAATTTTCTAGTTTTTAAAATTCTTCAAACTCTCAATAGGATTAGTGCAATGGCGAACTTAGCCGCAACCAAATCTATGGCCGCTGTGCCTTCACTGCCAGCCGACAAATCTGCTGGCAATTTAGAGCTAATAACGCTATTCGAGGATGCCATGCCGATCGGGGTTGCGGTATCCAAGCAAGGGCGAATTTTCATCAGCTATCCCCGACTGGTTGACGATGTAGAATTCACCGTTGCGGAACTCAAACAGCCACTAGAAAAAAACGGCAATCCTGTTCCCTACCCCAATGCAGAAATCCACAAGTTAGATTTAGCTTCGCCCTCAGAAAAGTTGCTGTGCGTTCAAGGGATGACCATCGACGCGCGCGATCGCCTTTGGCTGTTAGATCATGCAAAAATTAAGCAAAATTTAGTTCCCTCCGGCGGCCCGAAACTGGTGGGAATTGACCTGAATGGCGATCGTATTGTCAAGAAAATTCTGTTTCCCGAATCCGTCGCCTCTGCCAATTCTACCTTGAATGACGTGCGCGTCGATTTGCGCTGGGGAGAGGATGGGATTGCATTTATTACCGACTCCTCGGAAGAAGGGCCTAACGGCATTGTTGTCGTAGATTTAGCCACCGGAAATAGTTGGAGAAAACTCAATGACCATCCTTCAACTAAACCAATTCCCGGCTTTTTGCCCATAGTCGAAGGTCAACCGATGATGGTGCGGCATCCCAACAAACCGGCCAAGCACATTCACACCGGCAGCGATGGCATTGCCCTCAGCGGTGACGGTCAAAGACTGTTCTATTGTCCCCTAGCAAGCCGACACCTTTACAGCGTCAGTATTGAAGCATTAGTTAATCAAAATTTACCTGATGAAAATGTTGCCGCCACAGTCATCGATCACGGTGAAAAAGGCGCTTCTGGCGGCATGGTTTCCGACGACAAAAATCACCTTTACGTGACAAACTACGAAAACAATTCAATTTTGCGCCACCTCCCTGATGGTACGTGGGAAACACTCGCCCACGATGCGCGAATGCTGTGGCCGAATTGCCTATTTGTTGCCCAAGATGGCTATCTCTACTTTACTGTAGATCAGTGGAATAGGAACCCCAGCTATCATAACGGGCAAGACTTGCGCGAGAAACCTTACAGCCTGTTTCGCATCCAAATTAATGCGGGGCAAGTGTTGCTCGATCGCAGCTAAAATCTAGTTGGCAAATTCATTATTTTTTGCAAGATTACCTGAAATATTCAGGAGAAAGATCGAGATCTGATATTTATGGTAAATACTGCAATTAATGCGGTTTTTTGGAGTAATTTAATAACAGCTCTAAATGCTGCTAGCTTGGTAGAAGGTTTAAAAACAGAAGGCTTTTTTGCCGTGTTGGAACTAACTGATTTAGCGTTTTCTAAACTGCCGTCGGGAACTGTAAAAGCTTTGCTAAAATATATCCGGGATTTGATGAAAGTTTTAACCTATCATGTGATTCGCGAGCGGAAAATCGCGGCAGCAGAAATTGGCAAAACTAATTCAGCCACCACCTCCGAAGGTTCAACTCTCAAGATTGATACTGCTAATGGAGTTAAGGTAAACAATGCTAAGGTAGTCAAGCCAGATGTGGAAGCAGATAACGGTGTAATTCACATTATCGATACAGTTGTGATTCCTGAATTTCTGGGTAAGATTGAATCAGTGAGTTAAGGGAACATTATTCCCAAACCAGCACAATTAAGAAAAGATTAGGCAATGGTAAATTCGGCGAACCACTACGATATCATTATTATTGGCACGGGAGCGGGCGGAGGTACGCTTGCTCACCGTCTCGCACCGACTGGTAAAAGGATTTTGGTGCTAGAAAGAGGCGACTTTTTACCCAGGGAAAAAGCAAATTGGAGCGCGCTGGAAGTTTATCAAAAAGAGCGCTATCATACGGATGAGTGCTGGTACGACAGGGAAGAAAAGGAGTTTCGACCCCAGACGGGCTATTGGGTTGGCGGCAATACAAAAGTTTATGGTGCGGCTCTTTTACGGCTGCGGGAACGAGATTTCGATCGCGTAATTCACAAACAAGGATTTTCTCCAGAGTGGCCGCTCAAATACGCAGATTTTGAGCCGTATTACACGCAAGCTGAAGCACTCTATGACGTTCATGGAGAGCGGGGAACCGATCCGACTGAACCGCCCTGCAGCGAACCTTATGCTTATCCTCCTGTGAGCCACGAACCTGATATGCAGGTGCTCGCGGACGATATTCGATCGCTCGGTTACAATCCGTTTCATTTACCTTTAGGATTAAAGCTGAATGAAGCCGATCGCACAAACAGCCCTTGCATTCGCTGCGATACTTTTGACGGCTATCCTTGTTTAGTAGGTGCGAAAGCCGATGCGGAGGTGAATGCGATTCGTCCAACCCGCGAAAAATATGCTAATTTCACCCTAATAACTAATGCCAAAGTCTTGAGGCTGCATACCAGCAAATCCGGGCGAGAAGTGACGGGGGTAGAAACCGAAATTTTAGGGAAACGACAGCAATTTACAGGCGATATTGTGGTGGTTTCCTGCGGTGCGATTAATTCGGCTGTTTTGTTGTTGCAATCTGCTAACGAGCAGCACGCCAATGGATTAGCAAATAGTTCAGATCAGGTGGGCAGAAATTTAATGAAACACCTGGCGACTGCTTTAGTTGCTATGCACTTAGATGTGAATGCAGCTAACTTTCAAAAAACTATTGCTGTCAATGATTATTATTGGGGAGAGCCGGATTTTCCTTATCCAATGGGTATGGTACAAAATACGGGCAATGTGTTAGCTGATATGCTGCCGGCTGAGGCTCC
The DNA here is from genome assembly GCF_015207505.1 of Tychonema sp. LEGE 06208. Classification (GTDB taxonomy): domain Bacteria; phylum Cyanobacteriota; class Cyanobacteriia; order Cyanobacteriales; family Microcoleaceae; genus Microcoleus. The sequence continues at coordinate 48,437 of NZ_JADEWT010000005.1, read as the reverse complement.
GGCGCTGATGGCTCCGCTGGTAAAATTGATTCCTAAATACGAGCGGCATTTGATTGCTGAGCGATCGGTTGGTTGGTGGTTGCAAACAGAAGATTTGCCAGATTCAAACAATCGCGTTCGGGTGGAGGGCGATCGAATTTACTTGGATTATACGCCGAACAATACCGAAGCGGGCGATCGGCTAATTCACCGCTGGACATCTGTAGTCAAATCCCTCCACCGTTCGGCCAAGCACGTCATTCCTTTTAGCCTGTATCCTCGCGCCGAGATGCCGGTACAATCAGTTGGTCATCAATGCGGCACTTGTAGGTTTGGTACAGACTCCAAAACTTCAGTGCTTGACGTGAATTGCCGCACCCACGATGTTGAGAATCTCTATGTTGTGGATGGCAGTTTTTTCGCGTCAAATTCGGGGGTTAACCCGACGCTGACGATTATGGCAAATGCGCTGCGGGTTGGCGATCGCATCGCTGAGCGGTTAAAATAAACTCATTTTATCCCTTGAGAAAGAAAGGACTAAAGTCCTCACTACGAACCAATTAAGAAAAAATTGAAAACCCGCAAAATTTGTGAGGAAATAATGGCAATGAATGATGTTAAACAGCCGAATGAAAACGATAAAGAGCAATCAGAAACATCCGAGTCTCACCCGATCGCCACAGGATTGGGCGCAGTCGGCGGCGGTGTAGCTGGTGCGGCCATTGGTAATTCTGTTGGCGGAAAGGTTGGTGCGGCCATTGGTAGCATCGCAGGGGCGATCGCGGGCGGAATTGCCGGCAATGCAGTGGCTGATGTTGCTTCAGAGGCGATCGCCGAAATTGAGCCGGCGATCGGGTTGGGTTTAGGCGCTAATGCTAAGCCAGTTGAATTGCCCAAACATTACACTTGGGAAGAATTACAAGCACTATCAAAACCGCAAGGGTAGGGTTTTGGCAAAGAAATAGAACTACCACAGATAAACCAGCGAGAACAAAACAATCCAGATCGCATCAACAAAGTGCCAAAACAAAGAAGCCGCACTCACGCCGAAGTGGCCGCCGTTGTAGTTCCCCGGAAGGAAAGAACGGACAAGCATAATTAGCTGCAAGATAATCCCGACAAAAACGTGCAAACCGTGAAACCCTGTCAGCAGATAAAATGTCGCGCCGAACAACCCTGTAGTCAGCCCAAAAGATAGGTTGTTCCACTCGATCGCCTGATTAACTAAAAAGTAAGTTCCCATCAAGGATGCCGCCAGCCACAGCAAGCGAAATAAACCCAGTTTCCGGCGATCGAGGGCTTGTTCGGCAAAGTAAATGACAAAACTGCTCGAAACCAGTACCGCCGTGTTAATCGCAGGTTTAAGCACCTCTAATTTCGGGATACCAGGAGGGATCCAGTTGGGAGTTGTCTGCCGCAAGATGATGTAGGCGGCGAAAAAACTGAGGAAGACCATACTCTCGGAAAGCAAGAATGCGGTAAAGCCAAACATCCGCTTTTTGCGATCTTGAGAATTTTCGTTGGTTTCTTGGGGCGATCGCCCTGAATGCGTAGGATTTGCCATAAGTTATTGGTTATTGGTTATTGGTCATTAGTCATTAGTCATTAGTCATTGGTCATTAGTCATTAGTCATTAGTCATTAGTCATTAGTCATTAGTCATTGGTCATTAGTTATTAGTTATTAGTTATTAGTTATTAGTTATTAGTTATTGGTGATTGGTGATTGGTGATTGGTGATTGGTGATTGGTGATTGGTGATTGGTGATTGGTTATTGGTTATTGGTGATTGGTTATTGGTTATTGGTTATTGGTTATTGGTCATCAGGAAGAACATACCTCTAGCATTCGATCGATCTCAATTATTGAAAATATCTGCGTTATGGCGGTTCGATCGCGTGGTGAGGTATGCCCAATGCCCAATGCCCAATGCCCTATCCCCAATGCCCAATCCCTCCGCTTCGCTCCGCCCAATTCCCAATTCCCAATTCCCAATGCCCAATGCCCAATGCCCGACAGCAGCTCCTATGAGAGCTTGAAAGCCTATAATCTGTGTTGATCCGCCTGAAATCAGCGGTTGAAATTGCAGCTATAGCGCGTCGCGTGAGAACCCCGGTCAATAAGCCGGGGATGAAACGCAGTTGCAGCCTTTAGGCTGCGAGTAATCTGTGTTATAATTTTAACAATGCGGAACAAGTAGGCGTATCAACTACGTGTTAAACCATTCCTAGAACGGTGAGATTCCGGGCAGTAAGACACCCTCAACATTTTTGTTTGAGAAAGACTATGGTACAGCCAAGCAGCGCAGGATGGAGAGCGTACCGAACTGGCAAGAGTGTTGAAAAGTGCGAACGAAAGCATAAAGCAAAAAGTAAGCGTAATTGCAACACCAAAAGGTAGTTGTTTTGAACGTCTAGAGGTGTCTTGACAGCGCCTTTAAGAGTGTCAAAGCTTCTTAAGAATCTCCGTGCGTTCACGCCGGAGAGTGTCAATCTTGAGCAGAAGCCTGGGTAATCGGATCGGGAGAATCGACATAGTGGTAGGGCGGCAAAGTCACAATCGGAATCTGGGCAAAATTCTCAACAGGCGGCGGCGAAGAAACAGTCCACTCCAACCCCGTAGCGTGCCAAGGATTGTCCGTTGCTTTCGGGCCCTGCAGCGCGGAAACCACCATATTGACGATAAAAGGCAGCGTCGATACCCCCAGCAGAAATCCCCCCAAACTGGCAATGACGTTCAACCCTTGGTATTGCGGATCGTAGGAAGCAACCCGGCGCACCATCCCTTGCAAGCCCAACGGGTGCATCGGAAAGAAAGTCAGATTAGCCCCGATAAAAGTTAGCCAGAAGTGGATTTTGCCCCAGCCCTCGGCGTACATCCGCCCAGTCATCTTGGGAAACCAGTAGTAAATTGCTCCAAAAATCGCAATTGTGATGGTGTTGAACACAATGTAGTGGAAGTGGCCGACTATAAAATAAGTATTATTTACGTGCAGATTAAAAGGCACTGCCCCCAGCATAACGCCCGTGATGCCGCCGAACAGAAACATGACTACGCCACCCAAGGCAAACAGCATCGGCGTTTGTAGGTGCAGCTTTCCGCCCCAAACGGTAGCAGTCCAAGCGAATACCTTAACGCCAGTCGGCACGGCGACTAACATGGTGGAGAACATGAACAGCATCCGCATCCAGCCGGGAGTGCCGCTGGCGAACATATGGTGTACCCAAACGAAGATGCTGAGTAGAGAAATTGCAAAGGATGCAACCGCTACGGATTTATAGCCAAACAAAGGGTTGCGGGAAAAAGCAGGCAAAATCTCCGAGAAAATACCGAAGGCCGGCAGCGCCATTACGTAAACTGCAGGGTGCGAGTAAAACCAGAATAAGTGCTGGTAGAGAATCGGGCTACCTTCGTTAAAAGGATCGAAAAAGGTTGTCCCCAAGGCTAAATCGAACAACATCAGCACCGCAGCCGCTGTCAGGGCTGGCAGGCAAAACAGTTGCAGCAACTGGGCGCTCAAAACCGTCCACACAAAGATTGGCATTCGGAACCAAGTCATGCCCGGTGCTCGCATTCTGACGATCGTCGTTACGAAGTTAACTCCCCCCATAATCGACGAGATGCCCAGCAGCGCCACACTCACCAGCCAGATCAGTTGGCCGTTGATTAAATCGCCTGACGGGTTTTGGATGCTGACCGGCGGGTAAGACCACCAGCCAGCCTGGGCGGTGCCGCTGGGGAGCAAGAAGCTGGAAATCAGCAGGATGCCTGCGGGGGGAATTATCCAGAAGGAGATGGCATTGAGGAGGGGAAACGCCATGTCCCGCGCCCCGATCGCCAGCGGTACCAGGTAGTTGCCTAGACCCACCATGCAGGGGAAAACCCACAGGAAGATCATTATTGTCCCGTGCATGGTGAACAGGCCATTGTACAGCGGGCGATCGACTAGATTTAATGCTGGAGAGATCAGTTCGGCGCGCATAATCATCGAGAATAAACCCGCGATTAAAAAGAAGATAAAAGCAGTAATTAGGTACTGAATGCCGATAACTTTGTGATCTTTGCTGAAGCTGATGTAGCGCCGCCAAGGAATCGGATTTTCGCGGAGATCGCTTTCACGATCGCCACCGTTGGCTATGTTTTCCATCGAGTTATTTGTCATTTTTCAGTTACTTAGTTATTAATCGAGAGCAAATTCTGTTTTTTTGCCGAATAGTTCGATCAGTTGGGATGATTTACCACAGGAGGCGGAGCCGGTGTCACAGTGGGCCAGAAGCTGCTTCTGGTTTTCTGCACTTGCTTTTTGTATTCGGAAACCGCCTGATTCTTTGCAGGAGTTGGCGATTGTGTCGCAGCTTGGGTCAGCCAGCGATCGTAAGCTGCGGGGGATTCAACGTACACATCCGCATCCATCAGGGCAAAGTAAGTGCCGCTGAATTGAGAATCTCTCAACCGATATTTGCCTTCTCGGATCGGCGCAAACACAAAATTAATACTGCGGTTGGGAATGATATCTTGCTTGATGCGGAATTCAGGAACGTAGAAACCGTGAATAACATCCAGCGATTGCAATGTCAGCCGCACGTTTTGATTGACTGGTAGGTGCAATTCTGTACTGGTAACATTCTGGCGCGGATAGCGGAAAGACCAAGACCACTGTTTAGCAATTACCTCAATTTCTTCAGAAACTAATTTAGAATTGTTGTTGTTTTCCGTAGGTTTTTCGGCGGCATAAACAGGTTCTTCTAGAGGCAGGTGCAAGTGGGCGATCGGTGTCAAACCTTGGATGTTGATTTTTTGATAAATCATGTAGCTTTGAGCCGCAACCCACATCACTAACAACACCGGAACAACTACCCAAAGAACCTCGATTTTCCAATTTCCCCTCGCAGGATGACCGTGGCTGAAGTCTCCTTTCGGTGCGCGGGAAGTGAGGATAGAATAGAGGATAATGGCAGCAATTCCGATAAAAATAAACGTTCCGATAGACACCAAGAAGCTAAACAGATTGTCAACTTGTTGGGCTTCTGCGGTTCCCTGACTGGGCATCCAAGAATAGGCCTGCTGTCCTACCCAGTGGCTGGCTATCATATCTAAGGCGATCGCGATCGCCAATAGCAAGCTCATGAAAACTTTCATAAAATTCCTGCTGCTTGAAAAGATGCGTATTCTAAGTCGAAACTCTTAATTTATTTACCTATTTACTGGAGGGCAGAACTAGGATTTAATCCCTGTCGGAGCAAACCCGCAGCCGTATTGTGAATCCCAAACTGGTCTCCCATGTGTGCTCCGAGCGTCCCGTGAACGAATAGTAAACCCAGCATGACAACGCCTGCTAGCAAATAGCTCCACTGCACTTGTCTGCTGGCGTCTTTGCGCCAGCGGTAGCGCTGAAACCCCCTCCACACGGTCAGGGCAACGATCGCCCCCAAGAGCAAAACTCCGCCTAAACCGTGCAATACCATCGTCGGCGCTGCACCCAACCCCCACGCACTCTTGACATTCGCAGGGGGATCTGCGAGCATAATCTCGAAAAATCCGGCTGCGACAGTAAAAAATGTGACGATCGCACTTGCGACCAAATTGTACCAGCCCACATCATAAAAGCCCGATCGCAGCGCAGGGACAGCCAAAAATTTCAAAATCGGTCTTTCTAAGGGAAAAAGATTTCCTGCTATATCAAACAAGATGGCAATTATAAACAAACCCAGGGTAAAATGCACCAAATTCGGATGAATTGGCACTTCGTAGGGCAGTCTATTTGCACCTAGCTTGAACCCCAATTGATCGGTAAGTTGCTGCACGAGTTGCGAATTCATTGCAAAATCCCTCTTTTCGTCGCTTCAACGATCGGCTCTACGTGCAACCCGTAAACCCAAACCAGCCGAGTTCCCAGATATGTTTGAAATAAAACCAAACAACTCAAAAAAGTTGTCGCCCCCAGATAAGCCGGCGGTACTTTCAAGGGACTGCGCCTGCGAATTACAAAGCGCCAACCCATAATTCCCGCCAGAATTGCCGCCAGTGACCATCCCGTAATCGTGTGCAAATCTAGTACCGGTTTAACCACCTCGTAAGGTTGCGCCAAACCAGCTTCAAACTGACCGAACATCACAGCTAGGAATATGGAAACTGTCGCCACAAACAAGTTCCAGAAACTCACCTCAAACAAGCGGTGATTGCGAGTAAAATATCCAACAAGGTCGCAGAAAAATGAGAAAATTACCATCGCAATTACAAAGTGGACAAGAATCGGATGGAGCGGATCGGGATAAGGTAGATTTTCGCTATTGAGAGGTAGAGCAGGCATTGCTTTGTCCTTACGGCATCAATAAATTATATAGCCTTTCTCAGAAAGATGAGGTACTGTCGGGCATAGGGCATAGGGCATACCTCACTTTTTTAAGAAAGGCTATATCATATCCAATCAATTACCAAGTATCAACAATTCACAGGTTCGTAGTGAGGAATTTAGTTCTTATAATTGCGGGCTAAAGTCCTCACTACAAACCAATCTTGTCTTTATGGTTAGAGGGCAATGCGGTTTGCTGAAAATTGCCAATTTCATATCTAAACATCGATTTAAACAAAACATTGTCAGTTTCATGGTTTGTCGCTCACTTGCTGGATCAGTTTCGCCACCACAGCAGTCCATCCCGTCTGGTGAGACGCGCCCAATCCTGCACCGTTGTCACCGTGAAAGTATTCGTGAAACAAAATCAAATCGTGCCAGTGAGGATCGTTTTGAAACTTTTCTAAACCGCCATAGACTGGTCTTTTACCATCTTTACCTATGATAAAAATGCTATTTAGCCGCTGCTCTAATTGCAAGGCAACTTCCCATAAATTCATCATAACTTCAGAGCCAGTAGGAAATTCTACTTGGAAGTCATCGCCGAAATAATGGTAATATTTTTGCAACGATTCAATTAATAAGAAATTTAACGGAAACCAAATCGGGCCGCGCCAGTTTGAGTTCCCACCAAATTGATCAGTTGTAGACTCAGCAGGCTCATAGTCTACCTGATATTTAATGCCATCCCACTCAAAGATAAACGGATGTTCTAAATGATAGCGAGAGAGGGAGCGAATGCCGTAGGGCGAAAGAAATTCATTTTCATCGAGCAGCTTTTTGAGGACGCGCTGCAATTTTTCGGCGGTGGTAATTGAAAGCAGCCTGCGCTCACCGACTCCGGGAATTTCCATACTGGCAATATTCTTTGCTAGTTCTGGGCGGTTCTTGAGAAACCAATCCATTTGCTCTTGGAAACCCGGCACTGTTTCTAATAATTCAGTTTCCAAAGTATCGACGGCAAATAGTAGCGTCATCCCCACCATTGAGCGCACTTTGAGCAAGCAACATTCACCGTTAGCCTGAGACAGAGCATCGTAATAAAAGCCGTCTTCATCGTCCCACAAACCGATTTTTTGGGAACCGACATGGTTAACAGCATCGGCTATGTGAAGGAAGTGTTCAAAAAATTTAAGCGCCATGTCCGCGTACACTCGATCTTCGCGGGCAAGTTCTAAGGAAATTGCTAACATATTTAGCGCAAACATTCCCATCCATGCCGTGCCGTCTGCTTGTTCCAAATAGCCGCCAGTTGGTAATGGTTTGCTGCGGTCAAATACCCCAATATTATCTAACCCTAAAAAGCCGCCTTGAAACAAATTTGCACCTTGAGGATCTTTGCGGTTTACCCACCAAATAAAGTTGAGCAGCATTCTGTGAAACATCCGTTCTAGGAAGTCCCGATCGCCTTTACCTACTCGCTTTTCTTCAATTTTATAAACTCGCCAGGCCGCCCAAGCTTGCACGGGCGGGTTGACATCTCCAAACGCCCATTCATAGGCGGGAATTTGACCGTTTGGGTGCATATACCACTCGCGAGTTAGCTGTAGCAATTGCCGCTTGGCAAAGTCAGCATCGATTAAGGCGATCGGAATGCAGTGAAATGCCAAATCCCAAGCTGCAAACCAAGGATATTCCCATGTATCTGGCATGGAAATGACTTCTTCTGCATAGAAATTTCGCCAGTCAGCATTGCGACCATTTAAACGCTGCGCCGGTGGTATTGCTTCTGCGGGATCGCCTTGCAACCAAGTGCGAACATCGTAGGCGTAAAACTGTTTAGTCCACAATAAGCCAGCAAAGGCTTGACGCTGTACGTTGCGGACATCTTCCTCAAGATTTGGAGTTAGCGATTCGTAAAATTCATCGGCTTCTTTTTGCCTTTGAATGAAGGTGTCTGCAAACTCTTGGCTAAAAGCATTGTCGGTATAAACATCAGTAAATCTGAGTTTAATAACTGCTGTTTCTCCTGGCTCAATTTCCCGGTGATAGTGGGCGGCGGCTTTAGTACCGATTTGAGCGGGATTGACAGCTTCTTGGCGATTGTGAACGATTAATTCGTGGAAAGCATCTTTAACATAAGGTGAGGTATTAGCTGTCCCGTACAGGCGCTGTAGGTTGGTTTCATTTTCAGTAAATAGCAGGGGAGGATTGTCTTGACAAAATAGCCAGCGATCGCCATATTTTGGATGGTTAGTTTTGATAACTCCATCGCCCGATCGAGCCACATACGCTGATTTTTTGCTGTCCGTCCAAGACCAAGTATTGCGAAACCATAAAGTAGGCAATAAGTCAAGGGTTGCTGTTTCTGAACCTCGGTTAGTTGCGCTGATCCGAATACAAATATCTTCTGGGGATGCTTTGGCGTATTCAGCAACGATGTCGAAATAGCGATCGCCCTCAAAAATTCCCGTATCCATCAACTCATATTCTGGCTGACATTTGTCGCGCTTGGCATTTTCCTCAACCAACAAGGTATAGGGATATTCCTGCTGCGGATATTTGTACAGCCACCGCATATAAGAATGAGTTGGGGTATTGTCTAAATAAAAGTAGTATTCTTTGACATCTTCTCCGTGATTTCCTTGACGGTTGGTAAGTCCAAATAAACGCTCTTTCAAAATCGGATCTCGGCCGTTCCACATTGCTAGGGCGAAGCATAGTTGACCGTGGCGATCGCAAAATCCCCCTAATCCATCTTCACCCCAACGGTAGGCGCGCGATCGCGCAGCATCGTGAGGGAAATACTCCCAAGCCTCACCGTTTGGCGAATAATCTTCGCGGACTGTTCCCCACTGGCGATCGCTTAAATAAGAACCCCAGCGGTTCCAGTGCGCTTTCATTTCAGCATTTTCTTGAATTCGTTTCTGTTCAGCATCCATTGCAGTTATCCGAGAATATTTCTGATTGCATAATCTCGATTATCCGCCCGCAGCAAACCCTGGATACAACGTCATGCCACCATCCACAAACATCGTTGCACCGCAGACATAATCCGAGTCATCAGAAGCGAGCCAAACAGCCATTTTAGCAATATCTTCTACTTCTCCCACTCTATTGTAAGGAATAAGTTTTAACAATTTTGCTTCCGCTTCTGGTGTATTCCATGCTGATGTATTGATGGGGGTTTTGATTGCCCCTGGCGCAATACTATTAACTCGAATTCTATGGGGTGCAAGTTCTTGGGCAATACTCCGCATCATCATATTTATACCGCCTTTACTAGCAGCATAGTTGACGTGACCCGCCCAAGGAATTACCTCATGTACTGAACTCATGCAAATAATTTTGCCCGCAGCCGCAGAAATATGAGGCTGTACGCCCCGCCGCATAAATTCTTTGGCAGCTTCGCGAGCACACAAAAACTGTCCGGTTAGGTTGATTCCAATGACTAGGTTCCAGTGGTCGAGTGTCATGTCTACCAAGGGCGAATCTTTTTGCAGACCTGCGTTATTAACCAGGATGTCGATGGTACCAAATTCCTCGATCGCCTGACGGAACATAGCCTTAACTTCGTCTTCTTTGCTGACGTCGGCACCAATGGCGATCGCTTCTGCACCCCCGGCTTTGATATCCTCGACAATTTTCTGCGCGTCTTCAGCTTCCGAGTGGTAATTGACTGCAACAGATGCACCTGCTGCTGCTAAAGCACGGGCGATCGCTTCGCCGATACCAGAACTTCCGCCCGTTACCAGAGCTTTTTGGCCTTTAAGAAGCTCAGGGGAAAAGCTCATATTTTTTCTCCGTCATTTTGAAAATTTATTTGACATTTATTATATAGACTCTCTTTGTCAAATTGATAACAAACTTGTGTCAAATTTGTTATAAAAATAGTCTATACAAGAGATTGTTTTAATTGAATCTCATGCTAGTTATAGCGTCTAGCCATTACCACTTAAATTTATTTATGCCTTAGGAAATATATAATTTTAAATTATGTCTTTCCTAAGGCAGATACCTTTGAATAAGAATTACCCTAATATCATGTCCTGTCAATTAACCGCAGTCAGATTCGATCGCGCGTGCGGAGTTGGGTTGTCTACAGGGAGCGGACACTGACTGACGCACGCGCGAATCATTTTGGCGATCGCAATCGACCGAACCGGATCTAAGTTGAGGTTAGTTAGAATCAAGCTGCATTTTTGTATAATTAGTGCATCCAGAAAATTATCAAATTTAACAAACAGACAGTATGATGAACAACACAATCTATCAAACTGTAATTGTAGGTGGCGGCTTTGCTGGACTATTTACAGCGTTACACTTGAGCCACCAACACTATCCCCGTTCTGTAATTTTGATCGAAAAAGAGGATCGCTTTTGCTTTAAGCCGTTACTTTACGAATATTTGAGCGGCGAAATGGGTGCAGAAGAAGTTTGGCCGCGCTATGAGGAATTGCTAAAAGGTAGCGGTGTAATTTTTGTTAAAGATGCCGTTCAATCGATTGATTTACAACAGCGAGAAGTCAAAGTAACATCGGGAGATGCTTACAATTACAGCAATTTAGTTTTGGCTTTAGGTAGCGTTACAGGATATTTTGGAGTCGAGGGAGCTCAAGAGAATGCGTTCCCTCTGCGTACCGGAGAAGATGCGATCGCCATTGACAAACACCTGCGCGACTGCTTGCAACAAGCTCTTCAGATTCAAGATGCCCAAAAGCGCCGCAAATTCCTGACTGTCACCGTCATAGGTGCGGGAGCTTCCGGGGTGGAAATGGCAGGTACCTTAGGCGATTTACTGCCAAATTGGTATGCTGCAATGGGCGGCAATGCAGAGGAAGTGCGGGTCGTTTTACTGAATCACGGCGAGCAAATCCTGGAGAACGATATTAATAGTCACCTGCGCGAAATTGCGACAAATGCTCTGCAAAAACGCACAGTACCAGTAGAATTTATTATGGAGGCAAAAGCGACAGCTATTCGCCCCAACGAAGTAGAATATCAGCGCCACGGACAGGCGAAAACTTTATCAACAGGTACAGTGATTTGGACGACAGGAACTAACATTAATTCGCTAATTAAAGGTTTAGCAATTTCTGATGAATCGCGAGACAAACACGGTCGCCCTTTCGTGAACCCTACACTGCAACTGCTAGATTTTCCTGAAGTTTTTGCAGGGGGAGATTGTGCAGCAGTGCAAGGCAATTCTTTACCTCCCACCGCTCAAGTTGCTTATCAGCAGGGAGCTGCAATCGCTCACAATTTGAATGCTCTGGCTTTGGGAAATGAGCTAAAACCTGCGGAAGTTAACCTGCGGGGAACGCTGCTAAAACTTGGGATAGAAGAAAGTGTGGCTAACATTTACAATAGCTTTGAAGTAACCGGAGAACTCGGTCACTTAATCCGCCAAGGTAGTTACTTAGAGTTATTGCCGACTCCAGTTCATAATTTTAAAGTAACAGAGGAATGGCTGAAAGATGAAATTTTCGATCGCCACTTGCACCCGATTCATACTGCCGATGTGGTTAAATGGGTTGGCGGTGCGGTAGTGGGCGTTGTCGTCGCCCGAAAATTGATGCAAATGTTAGGAGATAGCCAAGACAATACAGCTAGTTAATGGCTAAAATTTAGCAATCTTTTGAAATAGCTTAGTTTCTGATATCAAATCCTCTCTTCATCGGAATAGTAAATTGACTGTTGAGTGTTGACTGTTAACTGTTAACTGTTGACTGTTGACTGTTAACATCATTCCGGTTCAACCGGAATTGATGTCAGTAAGATTGCGTGTCCATCAGGATCTTTGACGAGGCAACTTTGGCGGGAAAAACTGGAATTATCTCCAAATTGCACGAGCTGCGGCGAGCTCAACTCAACTTTATTTTGTCGCAACTTTTCCAATAGTCGATCGAGATCGTTAACAATTAGTTGGACTTGCATATGAGCAATATCGCAACTTTTCCAATCCCTCGGTATGGGGCGGCCTTTTGGAGTAACTAAATAGTCTAACAGTTCAATTCCTAAACCGCCTTGAATCGGCCGCAGTGCGGTGATTTTGACTTTAGCTTGTGGCAAATTATCGAGGCGAACTTGGGTTTCGCCTTGGTTGAGGCTGCCTCCCTTAATTTGCATTCCCAGTAAGTCGCGGTAAAAGTGGAGACTTTGCTCGGTGTTGCTAATCGCGATCGCGCTGTGATCGATTCCTAAAAAGCAGCGATCGCTCTTTTGATGCCATTTTTCTTGTCCTTTGTCCTCCGGGAACCAAATTAGCTCTAAATTGTGGCCGTCAATATCTTTAAATTTAAAAGCTCGCACGCCAGCAGCTTCTTGATTTTCCGGCGGTATTGTTTGGGGTGCAGTGGAGATGGGGACAATGGGAAAAGAGCGCAGGTGTGCAAAGGCGCGATCGATGTCACTGACTACAATTGCCAAATGTTGAAACCACAAGTCATTACTTTGGGAATCTTTGGGAATGGGTTTTCCCTCAACATTCAGATATTCCATCAACTCAATTTGTTCATCTCCAAGCTGCAAAGTAACAATGCGGATTTTTGCCCGATCAACACCTTCGATCTCGCTGTAATTTTGGCCTTCAACCGTAATATCCGAAACCAATTCAAAGGAGAGTGCTTTGGTATAAAACTCCTGGGAGCGATCGGCATTTTTGACCGTCAATCCAATGGATCTAATTTTCTGCACTTGACGAATCCTCAAAAGCCAGTAAGCGCGATCGGGTAAGATGCCCGATTCACAATTAATAGAACCAGTCTAATGAATAAATTGCAAGTCAGTAGGAAATCTTTCTTCTTCCGGTTCTGGATCGTAAATGTAGTCGCAGTCAAACTGGAAAGCTTGAGAGTGGCGGCTGATGGAAAATCCGCATTGAGTCACCATTTCTGTAGTAAAACTGGCCATGACTAACTCAATGAGTTTTCTGTAAGAAATGTTGGGCTGTTGAACGTAATATGTGCGTCTGGCAAAAAATATTCTCTCATCTTTCGGTACAATTATGCCATTAATTCTGTGGGCGTGTTGAATCGGCTTGATGTAACTTTCAATAAACTGCGACTGACTTTTTTGCAGTCTGGCTAATCTTTCATGTTGCAACCAACTCATTTGAAACACAATTTTAATAAACTCAAAACCCAAAATGTAGTTAAAAACATTATTGCGTTCTTCTGTGCTCAAGACAAAGCGGAGCGCGGATTCTAAATATTGATCGGTTTCTCGGCGCGCTTGTTGAGCTGAGTGGATGTAAAATTGTTTGATGTAGCTTCTCAAATCAGATTCGTTCAATTCTTTTTTGACTTGGAATCTGATTAAATACTCTTTGACTCGGTGGAGAGTATCGACATCTTCAAACATTTTTGAGACTAAGCCGTCGGCTGTATAGTCATCTAAAAATTCTGCTTGCAAGTCTGGAGTAGTGGCGCACAATATGTAAGAAAGGGACAAGACGTAGCGCCGCTGGTTCCAAGGTAAACTTTCGGCCCAAGCTTTAACTTCTACAGGGAGTTTTTCCAGCACGGTATTTGTGTGGGGGCGTTGAAAAAGGTCGGCATTTTTATCATTTTGTTGAATCATTGCCTGAAACCTTCTGTTAGTAAATTGAGCAGGTAATGTTTCGCAGGCAAATAGTAGGATAAGGCAGATGCAGGGAGTTAGACAATATCATAATTTTTTTGCTCTATGTGATGCTACACGGCCTAAGGAGTGCACCCAGTGATCTGTCTCACATTTTTGCGGACTTAGAATCACGACTATGAACTTAATATATCACATTTTAGGGCGTTTGGTATCACAGGAAAAACTTATTCACGTCACTGTCGTAACGGCGGGTTTGATTGATGATTGAGAAGAGTGATTCAGAGCTTTTTGTTGGTAATAACTACTGAGGTCAATCATGAATTCGACTACAAGTATTTTTCCTAAAAATCGGTGTCAATACTTAAGTTTTGGCAAGTTTCTCGTCCAACCAGCGCGACGGTGGCTGGATGGCATTGCAGTGGGCGATCGGCAAGTAGCTCGGTGGTTGTGCCAACTTATACCCGCACAGTGTCCTTTTGAGAGAGATATCCAGCTATGGGGACACCATCTTTTCCACATACCCCCGATGTGCAAACTCAATCCGGTATATGAAGAATTAGTGGGGTTGCGTTTTCGCTCTCTCTCGTTTTTGGCTGACGTATGCGGGGAAGATGTAACGCGGTACTGCTGATTGAGGGGTGTTATACCTCGATCGCCCGTCGAGATCGATTGTTTACCGGGTGCATTGCTCTGCTAGTTGCGAGATTCCAAATTTAAGCCATTATATTTGATAATATTAGTGAATGCCTCTAGATAGGAGCGGGCATTCATCGTGGCAGATAAGTAAAAAATAATCTTAATTATGCAATAGTAGTTCTAGGGTGCGTCACACGCTCAAAAAATCTTGAAATGCGATCGGCTGTTTCGAGCGTGCCGCGCACCTAACACACAGGGTGGAAAATAAAAATTATTGTGTAGCATTAATTTTGACAAATACTAAAACATCAAACGGTAGCATTAAAAAAACAACAAGTATATAAATAATTTAACAAGCTACTTTTGCTCGAGCAAGTGAATATGTTTAACGCAACTGAACTGCTGATTAATACTTTTGTAAATCGGCTAATTGAAGGCTACCGCCACACCTACGGCGGGTTCAAATCTGACTATGGCGAGATTATTGGTTGGGTAGCCGATATGGCTTTACAAAATATTGCTAATAGCGATGCTCTTTACCACAATGTAGAACACACTATTTTAGTGACATTGGTAGGACAAGAAATTCTGCGAGGCAAGCACATCCGCGAGGGTGGTGTTTGCTGCGAACATTGGCTGCATTTCCACATTGCTTTGCTGTGCCACGATATCGGGTACGTCAAGGGGGTTTGTCAGCAAGATAGAACAGATTTGCGACTGTATGCGACGGGCATAGGCGACTTGAAATTAACACTGCCTCGGGGGGCGACGGATGCGAGTTTGACCCCTTATCATGTCGATCGCGCAAAAATGTTTATTGAAGAGCGTTTTGGAGGTCACAGACTGATTGATGCCGAGGAAGTTAAGCGGAATATTGAGTTAACTCGTTTCCCGGTTCCAGCAGGGGAAGATCATCAAAATACTGCGAATTATCCGGGTTTGCTGCGGGCGGCGGATTTAATCGGTCAGTTGAGCGATCCGCGATATTTGCAAAAGGTGGCTGCGCTGTTTTACGAGTTTGAGGAGACTGGTCAAAATCAGGTGTTGGGATATCGCAATCCGGGGGATTTGCGGGACGGGTATCCTAAGTTTTATTGGAATGTGGTGTATAGCTATGTCAAAGATGCGATCGGCTATTTGGAACTGACGCAGCAGGGGAAACAAATTGTCGCTAATCTGAATGCAAATGTGTTTCGGGTGGAGCATTCTGAAGTGGAAGTTGAGGAAGTGGCTGTAGTTCGTTGATTCTCGATAGTTGCGAGAAAGCAATCTCAATAAAATGTGTAATTCGCGATCGAATTCAGCAATCCTGTTGATATTGCAGCGCCAAATTTTCAATGAGTTCGACCATGGCGCGAACCCTCGGCATTTCCGCGAGAATTTCGCTCCAGTACCACTGTCCGTTAGGATTGAGTTCGATAAAATAGAGCGTGTCGTCCTCGTCGCGAATGATGTCGAACGCACCAAAATTTCAACCAAATTCGTCAAGCATTTGATGGAGTTTCTTGAAAAAGTCGATCGGCATTTAAATCGAATATAGAGGCGGGATCTTCTGCCCACCCCACAAAAAACTCAAAAAAGAAGATATCCAAAATTTGCGGAAGGGATAAAAAAAGGGGGAAAAGTCCGTGAAGCGTAGCTATCAACCAGGGAATTGCACAACTACCATCAAACTTTGAGGACTGAAGTCCTCAATACAAACCTATAGACGACTCCACCATCTGTCTTTAGACAGATTTTATTCAACCAGTAAATTCCGTATGATGCAGTAAAAGTTAGTCAGATGAGAAGGCTATCTCCGACTCTAGCTCCGAATAACTGACCAATCTTACTAAATCAAAAAATATTTCTCATGACACCAGTCACTCCCACTCAAACTTCCTCTCAATACGAAACTACCAAACCCGAAGAAAAAATTGAGTCTCTGGTAGCAGAAGTTCAACCAGAAAGCGAACTCGATTTAGAATTCCTCTACACCAGAGACATTGAATTTCGCCAAGAAACAATTTATTTCATTGTAGTTGATCGCTTTCATGACGGCGATCCAGAAAATAACGAAGGCCCAAATCCCGAACTGTACGATCCCGAAGGCAAAGACTGGGGAAAATATTGGGGCGGCGATTTGCAGGGAATTATAGACAAACTCGATTACTTAAAAGACATGGGTGTTACCGCACTGTGGTTGACTCCTTTATTCGAGCAAGTAGAAGCATTATTTGTCGAACAAGCTGCGATTCACGGCTACTGGATCAAAGATTTTAAGCGACTAAATCCCCGATTTATTGCCAAAGGCGATAATCCTTCAATCAACCAAACACAAGAAACTAAAGATACCGTATTTGACAAATTAGTACACGAGTTGCACCAGCGAAACATGAAACTCGTCCTCGATATTGTCTGCAATCACAGCAACCCAGATTTTAGTGGCAAGAAAGGGGAACTCTACGACGACGGCGTAAAAATAGCTGACTTTAACGACGATAAAGATAACTGGTATCACCACTACGGCGAAGTTAAAAACTGGGAAGATGAATGGCAAGTCCAAAACTGCGAACTGTCGGGCTTAGCAACTTTCAATGAAAATAATATTGCCTATCGCAGTTACATTAAGTCAGCAATTAAACAGTGGCTGGACAGAGGTGTTGATGCTTTGCGGGTTGATACGGTCAAGCATATGCCGATTTGGTTTTGGCAGGAATTCAATGCTGACATTACCACTCACAGACCTGATGTTTTCATTTTTGGCGAGTGGATTTACAGCGATCCGAGAAACGATCGTTCTGTGGAGTTTGTCAACGAGTCGGGGATGACTATTTTAGATTTTGGTTTGTGCGTGGCAATTCGAGAAGCTTTGGGACAGGGGGCAGAAGGTGGATTTCATTTAATCCAAGATGTCTTGGATTTGGATCACCGCTACTACGGGGCGACGGAGTTGATCACGTTTATCGACAATCACGATATGCCGAGGTTTCAGTCGTTGAATGGC
This sequence comes from Tychonema sp. LEGE 06208, assembly GCF_015207505.1. Classification (GTDB taxonomy): domain Bacteria; phylum Cyanobacteriota; class Cyanobacteriia; order Cyanobacteriales; family Microcoleaceae; genus Microcoleus. The sequence continues at coordinate 30,962 of NZ_JADEWT010000005.1, read as the reverse complement.
GATCCGCAAATACTGCAATTGGCGATATGTTTAATTATGACGACTCGCGGCATTCCCTGCATTTATTACGGCACCGAACAGTATCTGCACGATGATACAGAAGGGGGAAATGACCCTTACAACCGCCCGATGATGGAAAAGTGGGATAGTGACTCCCAGATTTACCGAGATGTGCGGCTGCTGTCTGGATTGCGGCGGCTGAATCCTGCTATTTCGATGGGCAGTCAGTGGCAAAAATATTTAACTCCTGATATTTATTGTTACGTGCGGCGCTATCGGGATTCTGTGGTGTTTGTGGCGATGAATCGCGGCGATTCGGTTACGACGCTTGAAGCGGTTGATACTGAGCTCCCTGATGGAGAGCATACGGAGGTTTTATCGCGCCGCAAGTTTGAAGTGAAAGATGGGAATCTGTACAATTTAGAGCTTGGTGCGCGGGAAGTAATGATTTTTAGCCGCGTCGGAGAGCGAGTTAAAGCGAAAACTATTGTGCGGGCGCAGCTTAACAGCGTTGAAACTCAGCCTGGGGAAAGAATTGTGGTGGTTGGAGATTGTCCTGAATTGGGGAATTGGGATATTAGCAAGGCTTACCCGCTGGAATACATTAATACTAATACTTGGTTTGGGGAAATTCCTTTTGATGAAAGTGCGGGGAAGTTGATTGCTTACAAGTATGCGCTGTTACGGGAAGGACAGTCGCCGCTGCGAGAAAATCTGGTTTGTCGCCGCTGGGTTTTGGCTAGCGAGGGCACTGTGAAATGGCGGGATAAGTGGGCTAGCGGACGGGAATCTTAATAGTTTGGTGCGGTTTTTTTAAAGAATTGTAAGGTGTGCAGCGCGCACCTTACTGATGATAGGCGTGTCAGATTTATGATGGGGATTGCGCGCCCGGTGACGTGATTTTTGTTGCGCTACAAGGAAGCTAGGGTTTGATATCATGTCCGATCGATTTACCGATATAAAATTGGTTCGTAGTGCAGTTGAGTCCGCAATCCCAGGGCGTATGCAAGTCCCCGTTTGTTTGAGGGCTGGCGCAGGCGGTGAACAAATCAATTTTGTCGGCTAAACCGAATAGTTTCAGGGCGACTCGGCCGCGCAGCCGATCGATAATTGGGGAAATATACAACAATTTTGGGGCGATCTGGTTTAGCGCTGCACACCGCCGCCACTGGAATGCCAATGTCCTCGCCCGTACAAAATATCACGTCGCCGCTGCTGACTTGCTCGGACAATTTGCGCGCGGCGGCCCAATGTTCGGGTTTGGAAGAAATTTTCGATCGCAGTTTGTCGAGGGAGGATATCGCCTCGCCGTCGGGAGCGTAAACGGTGGCATTTTAGCGGTCTCTCAGAGCCTGCAGGACGTGTCTGGGGCATTTTCCGAGTTGGGATAGGGTTCAATGCCATCGAGGTCTATTTTGCGACCTAACGCTAAATGGTATTTCAAAATATTCTCCTTATAATACTGGTGCTGGCACGAATTAACTTAACCTCAGAAGATTCTCTCCTAGGAGATTGCGAGGCGAATCCTGTCTGGGGCTGGTACAGCAACTGCCCGATCGACCTCGTGCAAACGGGGGTTTCAAGGACACCCGCGATCAAATCCTGTACGAATAAAAAACAGTGACAGAGGTCGATCGATTCAAATGAACTAAGATTTTATCCTGAAAGTTAGCTAAAACATTTATTTTAAACCTCATGTATATTTCTCCAGAGCAAGACCTAAAAATTCGCTACATTATGCGCGAGTGCGGTCAGGAAGCTTACAAGCTGGCGGCGCAACCTTTTGAAGTTTGCCAGAAAGGCCCGGACGACTACGTGACGAGTATAGATCGCTACTTAGACGGACAATTATCGGCAGCATTTAACGCTTTGTTTCCTGAAGACGGCACGATCGCAGAGGAAAACATCGCCTCCAGAGCAGCTTACTCGGCCAATTACCAGCGGCTGTGGTGCATCGATCCGATCGACGGGACGGAGGGATTTATTCAGGGAAAACAGCACTACGCCGTGATGGTGGGACTGCTGGTTGAGGCCGAACCAGTCGCCGGTTGGATCTATGCCCCGGCTTTTGACAAAATGTATTTTGGGGGCAAAGATTGGGGATTGTTCCAAAGTGTCGGAGTCGAAGCGGCACAGCCGATCGCCCCGTGCCAGCCGGAGGCTCCGACACCAGAAAACTGTAAAATTATTCTCGGAGACAAAGACCAAAAAAACTACGGCGGGGCGATCGCCCAAAGCATCCCCGGTGCCGAATTTTACTCCCTCGGCAGTTTTGGCTTAAAAGTGATGGAAGTCATACAAGGTCGAGCCGGTTTGTACCTGTATTTCAACGGCAGAGTTAAAGTGTGGGATACCGCCGGCCCCCTGGCTCTAGCAAAAGCCGCCGGATTGGTTTGTTGCGACTTGCAAGGTCAACCGCTGAGGTGGACTAAAGACGCGATCGATCCTGAGTCCCTGGCTCACACACAGTCGATCGCGATCGGCTGGCCGGACTACATAGAATCTCTGTTGGGCAAAGTTCAAAAGGCACTGACACTTTTGTAAACCCGTTTAAAATTAAAGAATCTGCCAATTTTAAGTGAAGCGCGCCTCTGTACCCTTATCATCAATTAGATAAGCTGCCAGAAGCAAGTTTCACTGTGTCTGAGATGTCGGTCTCGTTCACTTTGTGTCAATCTTATCGTAGCAGCAACAAATTGTTGGTTTTCTCTAACAGCGATCGTTCCCTAGCTGTTCGCTGTGGCTCAATCATATTTCCCACCTCCCGCGAGTTTGCATGAAGACAGAAGCTTTCAGTGAGCTGTTCCCCCTATTTAAGGGTGCTAACCCAGAAACCTTGGGAGGGCTGCTATCCAATGCCGTCAAACATGAGTATCCCCCAGGCCGAGCTGTAGTCATGGAGGATTCTTGGGGCAACGCTATTTACTTTGTCGTGTCCGGCTGGGTAAAAGTCCGGCGACTCTCAAACGATCGAGCTGTATCGATGGCTATTTTAGGACGGGGTGCTTTCTTCGGCGAAATGGCGATTCTTGACGAATCTCCGCGATCGAATGACGTACTTGCTCTATCGCCCGTGCGGCTGATCAGCGTCACGGCCCAGCGATTTATCCAAACCCTGTTTAAAGATCCGCAACTGCACCACCGGATGCTGCAATTGATGGTGCGGCGGCTCCGCCAAACCAATCTGCGCTCTCAACTCCGCAACCGCCAACCAGCGGTTAAACTAGCAAATACTATAGTCGAGCTGGCAGAAAACTACGGTCAAAAAACTGCTGAAGGCAAAGATATCTTTAACATCCCCTATCAAGACTTAGCTGATGTGACAGATATCACCTTAGATGAAACCAGCAAAATTATGGAAAAACTCGATAGTAAAGGCTGGCTCAAAGTCGATCCAGAGCGCCAAACTATCCATTTGATCAACCTCAAGCACTTGATTAATTTGGCAAGTCAATGACTGATGTTACTTCTTTGGATATCTCCTCCGCTGCCGGCAAGTCGATCGCGCAGCGAACAGCACCGACAATTCAATATTGGGTGGCGATGCCCAATCCCGAATCCCACCTGTTTGAAGTGACTTTGCGCGTGCAAGGTTGGTCGCAGCCGGTGCTGGATTTGAAAATGCCTGTCTGGACTCCCGGTTCTTACTTGATTCGAGAGTACGCCCGCCACCTGCAAGATTTTCGAGCGCGATCCTCTTCGGAGTCTTCACTAACGGGCGATTCCCTGCGGGATAGCTCTGCTTCACGAACTTTACCTTGGCGCAAGCAAAGCAAAAATCATTGGCAAATCGAGACAAATTCAGTGTCAGATGTCACCGTTTGCTACCGGATTTTTGCCAACGAACTGACAGTGCGAACCAATCATTTAGACTCGACTCACGGTTATTTCAATCCAGCAGCTTTGTGCTTTTTCTTGCCCGGTTTTGAGCGCAACTCCTACATCGTGACCGCTGTACCGCCGCAGCCCCAATGGCGCACAGTGACTACTTTGCCTCCGGTTTCCGGGCAGGATATGACTTTTGCTGCTGCCGATTTTGATACCCTGGCCGACAGTCCTTTTGAGATTGGCTGTCACGAAGTGTACGATTTTGAAGTAATGGGAAAACCCCACCAGCTAGTGGTTTGGGGGAAAGGCAATTTAGCACCGGATCGGGCGATTAAAGATATCAAGAAAGTCATTGAAGTTGAGGCCGAAATGTTTGGCGGTTTGCCTTACGAACGGTATGTGTTTTTGCTGCATTTGTCCGGCTCCGGTTTTGGCGGCTTGGAACACAAGGAAAGCTGCACTCTCAACTATCCGCGTTTTGGTTTTCGGGCTAAGGAAAAGTACGAACGCTTTATTCAATTGGTGGCTCACGAGTTTTTTCACCTCTGGAATGTCAAGCGAATTAGACCGAAAGCTCTCGAAGTATTTGACTATGAACAAGAAAATTATACTCCTTCTTTATGGTTTTCTGAAGGCACGACCAGTTATTACGATTTGGTGATTCCTTTTCGTTCTGGTCTCTACAATGTGAAAGGTTTTTTCCAAAATTTATCGAAGGAAATTACTCGCTTGGAGACGACTCCGGGGCGGAAGGTGCAGCCGGCAAGCGAATCGAGCTGGGATGCTTGGATTAAACTTTATCGCAGAGATGCTAACAGCGACAATTCGCAGATTTCCTATTATTTGAAAGGGGAACTTGTTTCGTTTTTGCTCGATTTGTTGATTCGAGCCAAGCACGGTAACGCCCGATCGCTCGATGATGTGATGCGTTTGATGTGGCAGCAGTTTGGTAAGGGTGGTTCTGCTGAAAATGAAGATTTTGACCTGAAGCCGCCAACAGAGGCAAAGCCGGGGCAGATAACATCAAACGGACGGTTAAATTCTGATGCGCGACCGACAGAAATCGGCTTTACTCCCGAACAGTTGCAAAGGGCGATCGAGTCCGTCGCCGATCGGGATTTGAGCGACTTTTTTGCGCGGTATGTAGACGGCACAGAAGAGCTGCCTTACAACGAATATCTCGAACCGTTCGGGCTGCAAATTTCGGTAGGTGAAACTAACCAAATGCCTCGCATCGGTTGGATTTTGGGAACCGAAAACGGGCGGGAAATGATTAAATTTGTCGAAGCAGAATCTCCGGCGCAGTTGGCCGGAATTGATGCTGGAGACGAGTTGCTGGCGATCGCGGGTTTTCGGGTAGCCAACGCAGAACAAGCGGGCGAAAGGCTGAAAGATTACCAGCCTGGTGACACGTTAGAGGTGACAGTGTTTCACCAAGACGAATTGCGGACTTGTTCTGTTACTCTCGCCGAGGGGTGTCCGAGTCGTTATTCGATCGTACCGGTCGATCGACCCAGCGCGATTCAGCAACAAAACTTTACTGGATGGCTGGGAGTTCCTCTATCAAAATTGTGACATCATGGTTAGTAGTCAGTTGTTATTTGGCAGTTGGCAGTTAGCAGTTGGCAGTTGGCAGTTGTTGCCATTAGCTAATAACAAATAACAAATAAAAAATAACAACTAACAACTAACAACTAACTAATAACAAATTACCAATTTAAATTATGCAAACCCCACAACCTCCATCAATTACGCCCCGCCAAATGAACCTGCTGAGAATAGTTGCTTCAATGGCCTGGGCTGACGGCGAACTCGCCACAGCAGAAGTTAATTTAATGCTCGATCGCTTTTGCAGTTTGTTTGCTACGGATGCCGATCGAGAATCAATGCAACAGGAACTCCGGGATTATATCATGCAAAATATTCCCCTTGACGAGTTGATTTGCCAATTAGAAACTCAAGCAGAAAAGGAATTAGTTTTGCAACTAGGCTATCAAGTCATTGCTTCTAGTTCTCGCACTCCCGACGAACCAAAAATTAACGCCGAAGAAGCTGCCGCTTATCAAAAATTAGTGCAGTTGCTGAATCTTCCAGAGGATGCGGTGAAGCGTATTGAAGCCGAAGCATCAGCGGCAGATAATTCCGAGGGAATTGTAGAGAAGATGGCTCAGAAATTAGAAGATTTCATCAAAGGCTAGATCGAAACCATCGGCGGTTGAAACCGCGCCAGTAGTCAAAATTGCGTGCACTTGCCTGCAGGTTCGCAAAAATAATGGAATTTCAACCGTCCACTCTTTTTCAACCCGCTATCGCAGGATTTTGTTTGTATAAACCTGGTTTAAATAGGTAGTCTTTTAATCTTTTTATCTCGGTAATTTCTCTCTATTTTTTGTATTCAGCATGGTGCACTCTAGAATTAGAAATCAATATACTGACAGGAATCAAAAATTATGCTGCCAGCTTTAAGGATTTCTGACTATGACTTGCAAGAACTCATCCATCAAGGAACTAACACGGTTATTTACCGGGCGGTGTCGCTGACAAACGGACAGCCTGCCATCCTCAAAGTTTTAAATACAGAATATCCTACCCTAGAACAAATAACTCGCTTAAAACACGAATATCAGATCGCCGCATATCTCGATTGCGAACACGCTGTCAAAGTCGATCGCCTAGAAACTCACCCGAATTGCTTGGTATTAGTCTTAGAAGATTTTGGAGGTATCTCCCTCGAACAGTGGATAGCAAGGGCCCAGAATGCAGCCAGCAGCACAAATGTTACCGCAGCAGCAACGGCACCTTACCAATTGCCGATCGCCCAATTCTTAAACATCACCATCCAATTAGCAAAAGCTTTAGTATTCCTGCATCAAAATCAAATTATTCATAAAGACATCAAGCCAGCTAATATTATAATTAACCCCGAAACAATGCAAGTAAAACTTGCAGATTTCAGCATTGCTTCGCGGTTAAATAAAGAAACCCCGCACTTAAAAAATCCCGATCGCCTAGAAGGAACCCTCGCCTATATGTCGCCGGAACAAACCGGGCGGATGAATCGCGCTGTAGACTACCGCAGCGACTTCTACTCTCTAGGTGTCACCTTTTACGAATTGCTGACAGGAAAATTGCCATTTGACAGCAAAGATCCGCTGGAATTAGTCCACTGTCACATTGCCAAACAACCAATTCCCCTTCAACAATTAAATCCGCAAATTCCCCCAGTTTTGACCCAAATTGCGGAAAAACTGATGGCAAAAAATGCCGAAGACAGGTATCAAACAGCAACCGGATTGTTAGCAGATTTAGAACGCTGCCAAAATCAAGTCGAGGAGTCAGGGAAAATTTCTAATTTTATTCCCGGACAACTAGATGCCATGAGTCAGTTGTTAATTCCGCAAAAACTTTACGGGCGAGAAAAACAAATAGCACAATTATTGCAAGCCTTCGATCGCGCCAGCAAAGGCAGCGGTGAAATTGTCTTGGTAGGTGGCTATTCCGGGATTGGCAAATCAGCATTAGTTCACGAAATTCTGCGTAATTTAACCAGGCAGCGCGGATACTTGGTTTCGGGCAAATTTGACCAATTCAAGCGCAATGTTCCCTATGCTTGTTTCAATCAAGCCCTGCGGAATTTGGTGCAGCAGATTTTGACTGAAAGCCAAGCAAAGATTAAATTGTGGCGAGAAAAACTGCTGCAAGTTTTGGATGCGAATGCTCGAATTGCGATCGAAGCCATCCCCGAATTAAAGTTAATTTTAGGCCCGCAACCAGACGTACCACAACTCGGGGCGATCGAATCTCAAAACCGCTTCAACCGAGTGATGCAGCAGTTACTTCAAGCAATTGCTACCGCCGAACATCCCTTAGTAATGTTTCTCGACGACGGCCAGTGGATAGATGCTGCAACAGTCAATTTATATCAACAAAATGGCCTCGAAAAAATCCCTTACTTGCTAGTAATTGTGGCTTATCGGGATAACGAAGTCAGCCCGACGCATCCATTTATGCTAGCAAATGAGGCAATTCGAGCCGCTGGCATTCCGATAACAGCTATTACTTTAGAACCGCTAACAATTGACAGCGCCATTCAACTAATTGCTGAAACTTTGAGATGTGCTGCTGAAACAGCGAGTCCGCTGGCGAATTTCCTCGTGCAAAAAACTGACGGAAATCCATTTTTCTTCAAACAATTGGTGAAATATTTGTATCAAAAAGGCTGGTTGAGATTTGACCCGCAGGCTGCCCAGTGGCAGTGGGACATTAAATATATTGAAGGGCAGGATATTTCGGAAAACATTGTTGATTTGATGGTAAACAAAATTCAAACTTTGTCAACTGCAACCCAGCGAATTTTGCAATTGGCTGCTTGTATAGATAATCAGTTTACTTTGGATGTGCTGTCGGTTGCTAGCGGACAAATTTGGACTCAAACAGCGCAGGATTTGTGGGAAGCGTTGCAGATGGGCTTGATTTTACCTGTAGGTAATAGCTATCGAATTCCGCAAGTATTTGAGCCGGAAGAGTTGAATAAGTTGGGGGAAACGGCCGGAGATGTGTGCTACAAATTTATGCACGATCGCGTTCAACAAGCTGCTTATGCTATGATTCCTGACGTACAGAAAGAACCTGTTCATTTGGCGATCGGGCGTTTGTTACTGCACAGAAGTACCGCAGCCCAACGGGAAGAACGAATTTTTGATATTGTCAATCATTTGAATTTTGCTGGCGGGTTGATTTGCGAGTTAAACGAAAAGTATGAATTAGCTGAGTTAAATTTGCAGGCTGGCAAAACTGCGAAAGCTGCTTCTGCGTTTGAAACGGCGCTGAGTTTTTTCCAGTCGGGCTGCAACTGTTTGCCGGCCCAAAGCTGGGAAGATAATTATGTGTTAACTTTGGCGCTGTATTTTGAATTGGGCGAAGCTGAATATTTGAATGGGAAAAATGACGAAGCTTTGGCAATTCTAGACTTTATTTTGCCTCATACTCAGACATTGTTAGAACGGTGTCGGATTAATGAGTTGAAAATGACTTGTCTGCGGATGAAAAATGATTTGCCTGCGGCTTATCAGTTAGGTATCGAAACGCTACAATTGTTGGGAATTGAGTTTGAAGCTGACCCGGATGATGGGTATTTGCTGCGGGAGTTGGCAAAGACAAAGGAGATGATTGGGGGTTCGATCGCCAATTTAGCCGATTTACCAACACTCACCGATCCCCTGCAACTCGCCGCCCACCGGATTTTGAAAGAACTTTACCCCATTGCTTACTTTACCAGTCCCAACGCTCAATTTTTGTGCGCGATCGAGTTGGTGCAGGCGACAATCGAACACGGAAATTGCCGGATTTCCGCCTTTGGCTACATTGTGTATGCCTTTACTTTGATTGTTAAATATGGCGAAATTGAGGCTGGTTTGGCAGCAGGAGAACTGGGTTTAACTCTCTACGAACGCTGGGATACTAAAGAGTTAAGTGCTTATATTTTCTTGCTGTGGGGGGCTTGTTTGCACTACATCAAACATATTGATGAGTCCAAGGTTTTTGTCCTCAAAGCTTTTAATAGCGGTTTAGAGACAGGTGCTTATCAGTGGTCGGGATATGCTGCGATTAATTGTCTTTGGTTCAGCTTTTACGGCAATGAATCGCTGCAAAAAACCACCGCAGTTATTGAGGAATTTTTACCGATTTTGCAAAAAATTGACCGCAATATGCTAGCATTTTTTATGCTCAATAAATCGGCAATTGCTCGGCTTACTCGTGCTGCCGAGAGTGTAGAAAATCCCCCAACTTTCATCGACGAACAGTCGCTATTAGAATTTGCTGAAGCCTCTGCAGATTTGATGACTTCTTTTATGGTTTATCTCTACAGACTAACCGTGGCGAATTGGTTTGGCGAGGTCGATCGAGCATTAGAATATGCCAATATGGGTGTTAAATTTTTGGCAGGTGCTGCGGGCGTTTTTCTGAGTCCGGTTTTTTGCTTCCACCGGGCTATAGCCCTTGCTGCTGCTTGTACAAATGCCAGCGAGGGCGATCGCCAACTATACCTAGAACAGCTTAACATTTGCCTGGAAGAACTTCGAGAGTTTGCGAAAAACTGCCCTGCAAATTACCAGCACAAATATTTAGCCATCCGGGCGGAAGCGGGGCGGTTGTCCGGACAAAAGTATGAGGCGGCAGAATGCTACGATAGTGCGATCGCCCTCGCAATAGAAAACGGCTTCATTCAAGATGCAGCGCTGATTAATGAATTAGCTGCCCGATTTTATTTATCCCAAAATCGGCTGATTTTCGTCAAAAATTATCTCAGCAATGCCAGAGTTTGCTACATCCAGTGGGGCGCAACAGCGAAAGTCCGCCAACTCGAACAATACTATGGGAATTTATTTCCTGAAACTGTCGAGTCGCGGATCGGTGCAACTGTAACTACGAGTACATCTAGTCATGCTAATCTCTTGGATTTAGCAACGGTAATCAAATCCTCTGGGGCAATTTATAGTGAAATTGTTTTAGAAAAGTTGTTAAAAAAACTGCTGCAAATCATCTTAGAAAATGCTGGCGCACAGAAAGGCTGTATTATTTTAGAAAGAGACGGGCAACTGTTTGTTGAAGTCTCGGATACTAACCTGCATGACTCAGCAACCTTTCAGGAGTCAATGCTGCTTGAAAACAGTTTAGATGTTCCTATTTCTCTAGTCAAGTATGTTGGGATCACTCAGCAACCACTGGTATTGAGCGATGCAAGTCAAGAAACAATTTACCCAGCGGATAGTTACATTCAAAATTGCCAACCAAAATCGATTTTATGCGCGCCGATTTTGTATCAAAGTAAGTTGATTGGCATTGTGTATTTAGAGAATAATCTGGCAACAGGAGCATTTACGCGCGATCGGCTGGAACTGTTGCAGTTATTAACGGCACAAGCGGCGATCGCCATTGAAAACGCCCGTATCTACGCCCAGGAACAACACAAATCCCGCCAGTTGGCTGAATCTCTCGAAAGCCTGCAACAGTCCCAAGTCGAACTTATCCAAAAAGAACAGGAGTACCGCAGCATATTTGAGGCAGTAGTAGACGGACTTTCGCTGATAGATTTGGAGACTGGTAAAGTCATTGCAGTTAACCCCGCATTCTGTCAAATATTTGGCTATTCTGAGCAAGAGTTTTTGCAGTTAAATCCGCCAGATTATATTCTTCCAGAGTATGTGAATTCATTCGTCGAATTCCAACAAACTGTCAGCCGAGGCGAAGAATTTACCTGTCAAGCTATCATACGGAGAAAAGACGGTACGCTGTGCGATATTGAGCTAAAAGGAAACTTTTTGGAGTATGGCGGCAAACCCCACGGCTTGGTAATTAATCGGGATATTAGCGATCGCAAGCGCGCCGAAAAAGCTCTGCAAACATCGGAAGATCAATTGAGACAAAAAGCTGAAGATTTAGAAGCAACACTCGTTAAATTGCAACAAGCTCAAGCACAATTAATTCAAACAGAAAAAATCTCGCAACTCGGACAACTCGTGGCTGGAGTGGCCCACGAAGTGAACAATCCCGTCAGCTTTATTTCTGGCAATTTGCATCATGCTAAAGAATATGTTAGCGATTTAATAAATTTACTCCAAATTTATCAAGACAACTTTCCCGAGCCAGGCCCACAAGTTTTAGATGAAATAGAAGCGATTGAATTAGAATATTTAGTAGAAGATTTGCCCAAGATGATTGACTCGATGAGATTGGGAACGGATCGTATTGGCGACATCATGCAATCTTTGCGAAATTATTCGCGTAGCGATGGGATTGAGAAAAAACCGGCCAATCTTCATGAAGGAATTGATACCACATTAATGATTTTAGCACATCGGTTGAAAGCATCTGGCGATCGCCCTGCCATTAAAATCATCAAAAATTACGAGGAATTGCCTCAAATAGAATGCTATCCGGGACAACTAAATCAGGTATTTATGAATTTGCTAGCCAACGCGATCGATGCTCTGGAAGAATCTAATGTTGGTAAAACCTACAAAGAAATTGAGAGGAACCCCAATACGATTACAATTTCGACCTCTATTGCCAACTTTGGCGAAAAACTTATCGATCCTACCGTAAAGATTCGGATAGCTGACAATGGAATTGGGATGCCAGAAAACATCAAAGAAAAATTGTTTACGCCATTTTTTACAACCAAAGTAGAAGGTAAAGGGACCGGATTTGGACTGCCAATTTGCCAGGATATAGTCAGAAAAAAACACGGGGGAACATTAGAATGTTGTTCGTGGCCGGGAAGGGGAACAGAATTTGCGATCGCCCTTCCGGTGCACAGCATTCCTATCAAGGATAATTAGGGACTTAGGAAAAGATAAGACGGCGGTTGAAACCGCGCCTACAAAAACGAAGTCCGCCTGCGCGGACTAAGAAATAAAGTGAATCCAACCAGTCATTAGTGCGGTAACTTGCTGAGGGCGTGCCAAGTTCTGTAGCCGACAATTCCATCTTGCGGTAAAGCCTTGCTAATTTGCAATTGTCGCACTGCTACATCTGTCATTGTCCCGAAGAATCCGTCAATGGAACCGAAATAGTATCCATTGATTTTGAGGACATTCTGAACAATTTTTACAGTATTACCAGAACTGCCTTTCATCAGGATGGGCATATTCACAGGTGCACCAGAGTATAGTGCTTCCCAAGTCAGGGAAGCGACAACCCCATCTTCCTTTAAGAAGACGCGGTGTTGATAGGCTTTGACTGCTTGTTGAACTTGCACGCCGAAGATACCGTCAATCGGGCCGAAATAATATGCCCAATGATATAGAAGCTGTTGTAGTTCCTTGACAGCTTGACCTGTTGAACCCATTTGTAAAGTGGGTTTGTTGACTCTAGTGGTTTCAGCAAATGCAATATGTGATTGAGCTGTAGTATCGGCCGCGAGAGCCATAGTTTCATTGTTCGTGCTTCTTTCTTCGGTATACATAATGTGATTCCTTTCCAGATTTAAGTTTTGGTCTTTGATATTTCAGGTATAACTGTTAGGTTTTATGATTGCACAGTCACTTTTTCAAGCGACACTCGTTTGAGTGTCGCTCGTTTGAGTGTCACTCGTTTGAGTTAGCAAAGTGTGAATTGTTAACGGCTTCGGTGCGCGGTGCAAGGGCTACAAAATACTGTTGATTGTTTCCCGATCGCATTCTCGCAACGCCGGAATTAAATACTGTGTCAAAGTAAAGGCATCTACTCCTAATTCTGTCCGTTCTTTGGCTGCCATGATTGCGGCTTGAGCGTGCCACCAAACTGCTGTTGCTGCCACTGCTTGAGCTGGGGATTTGCGGGCGATCCTCTTCGAGGGCTTCGCTAACGCACCTGCTAACAGTCCCCCTAACAAGCCCGTGAGAACGTCGCCGCTGCCCCCTCTGGCGAGGGCTGGGGTGCTTTCGGGATTGAGATAGGTGACGGTACGCGCGGCGTAGCTATCCTGTAGGGAATCGCCGTCATCCTTCCAGCTTATGCAAACTTTCGCTCCTTTGAACAACACAACTGCACCGCAAAGCTCAGCCGCGGCTTGAGTTGCGGCAATTCGACTATCGCCTGTTTTACCGGCTAATTCGGGAAACAAACGCTTAAATTCGCCCTGGTGAGGCGTGATAATTGTCAGTGCTCGGCGTTCCGACAAAATCGGGATTGTGCCGAGTTGAGCGAGGATATTTAAACCGTCGGCATCTAAAACCAGAGGTCGATCGCTATCCAGTAGAGATTCTACAGCGATCGCGGCTTCCAATGTCAGACCGGGCCCGGCGGCGATCGCATCGTAACTGCTCAAATCTATTGCTACCGGCAACTCGCTAATTGCACCGCTTGAAGTTTCAGGACATCCGATAACTAAAGCCTCTGGCAAATGACTGCTCAACATCGGTTTAATCGACTCAGGAACAGCAATTGACAGCATTCCGACACCGCTTGCTCTTGCTCCCAACGCCGACAAAATTGCGGCTCCGGTGTAGCGGCGGGAACCTGCAATAATTAGTAAATGACCGTTGGTGTATTTGTACGAAATTGGCGATCGGGGCAAGGGCAAATGCTGGATTGCCAATGCTTTGGTAATGCGTTGGATTGCTGGCGAATCACCCAATATTGCTGCAATATCTGCGACGGGAATATCAAAATCAATTAATTCACAACTGCCGATATATTCTAACGCTTGGTCTTGCAGAAAAGCCATTTTCCACAATCCCAAACACAATGTATGTTTTGCCCTGATTGCAGTCCCCAAAACTGCTCCGGTATCTGTATGAATTCCCGATGGAATATCTATACTAAAAATGGGTATGTTTAAATTATTTATTTCCTCAATAACTGCGGCTGTGGGATTAGTAATTTCTCGTTCCAATCCAAACCCAAATAAACCATCAATTAGTAAATCGCAGTTGTTCAGCGATTCAACTTTGTCAACGAAGGGAATCTTTAAATAACGGGCATAATCAGCATGACTTTTTGTGAGTTCTTTAAGCTTAGAAAACGGGCAGTAAATAACTACGGGAAATCCTTGAAAGTGCAATTCGCGAGCCACAACCAAAGCATCGCCGCCGTTATGTCCGGGCCCAACCAATACGCCTATCGCTGGCAACGCCGAATTAACAATCTTTTTCCCTTCTTCCCTTTTCCTGCTATCCGTTAAATCCCGTACATTGCTTGTTACCGAACTTTCCTCTTCCTTCAAGAGCGCCTGAATGCGTTTAGCAATCAATCCGGCGACTTTTTCCATTAAAGCTGCTACTGGCATTCCAGCAGCAAATATTCTCGCTTCTATTTGCCGCATTTGGTCGGCGGTGACAACAAATTTTTGAATAGTCATACGTAGAGGGAAGAAGTCATTAGTCATTAGTTATTAGTCATTAGTCATTAGTCATCAGTCATTAGTCATCAGTCATTAGTCATCAGTCATCAGTCATTAGTCATCAGTGCTGTCGCCTCCGAGCTTTCGGTACAACGTCATCAGTCCGATGGAAGTCGGAAGAGGGAAGAAGGAAGAAGAAGGAAGAGATACGCAGTAAGCCTTTGAGCGATCGGTATTTTACGTTTAATTAGCTGGCTTTACTTATTAGTGCTAAAATTTCAGCTAACAGCAGCAGTACCATTTTGTAGTATACTTGTGGTATAATCAATTAGCTCGATCGCACAAAGTAACAGTAAAATAGCAAATTCTCTCCGAATCATGAACAAGATTGTTGTAGGCCTCTCCGGCGGGGTCGATAGTTCCGCAGCAGCCGCAATTTTACACCATCAGGGCTATGAAGTGGTGGGTTTAACGCTGTGGCTGATGAAAGGCAAAGGTCAGTGCTGCTCTGAGGGAATGGTCGATGCCGCTAAACTTTGCGAAGATTTGGGCGTTCCTCACCACATTGTGGACAGCCGCGAGGTCTTTCAAGCAAGTATTGTCGATTATTTGGTGGACGGTTACAGTGCAGGAGTTACGCCTTTGCCTTGTTCGCAGTGCAATAAAACTGTGAAGTTTGGGCCGATGCTCAAGTATGCTCGCGAAGAATTAGGAATTGAAAAGATTGCGACGGGACACTACGCTCGCATTACCTATGATACAAATACGGGTCGCTATCAGTTGCTGCGGGCGATCGACCCAGCCAAAGATCAGTCTTATTTTTTGTATGATTTAACACAAGATTTGCTCGCAGGTACGGAGTTTCCTTTGGGGGAAATTACCAAGACAGAAACTCGCAGAATTGCGGCGGAATTTGGCTTGACAACCGCTGATAAGCCGGAAAGTCAGGATTTGTGCTTGGTGGAAAGCAACGGTTCGATGCGGGCTTTTCTGGATAAGTACATTGCGCCGCAAAAGGGTGACATTGTAGATAAGGCCGGGCGGGTGCTCGGACAGCACGACGGTGTGCACCACTACACCATTGGCCAGCGGAAAGGACTCGGCATCGCTGCACCGGAACCGCTATATGTGATTGAACTTGATGCTGGTGCTAATCGGGTGATTGTGGGCGATCGCCAGTTGGCGGTAGAATCTGAGTGTAATGTCCAGAAAGTAAATTGGGTTTCTGTAGCCGCACCCACTGCTCCGATTCGGGCTTCTGTACAGATTCGCTATCGATCGCAACCCGTCCCCGCTACAATTATTCCTGTAGAAACCTCCCAAGCCGACGAAAAAGCCTGCGGTACAAGAGTCAAGATAATTTTTGACGAACCGCAGTTGAGTATTACTCCCGGACAAGCCGCAGTTTGGTATGACGGAGACGTGCTGTTGGGCGGTGGCATCATAGAAAGAAATCAACTTCCCAAATAAGACAGCGGTTGAAACCGCCTCTGTACTTGGCTTTGCTCCTTACCAGGAAGAGCCTGGTAATGCAGGTGCGGAGGCTCTGCCTCCTTCGAGAGGGCAACTTACAGGAGAGAAGACTGTAGGAGGTGTTTAAGTTATTAAGTTTTCGATTCTTAGTTAGAAGTCGGACATCTCCCATAATTATTGTGGAACAGGCATCCTGCCTGTTCAAAATCTGCTTTTTAGGAGATGTCTATTAGTTTTTAGTAACGACACAGCAGTTACGATACCGCAGCAGCTAAAAACTAATGACCGATGACTAATGACTAATGACTAACTTTCTTTTCCAAGCGCAACACATTTCCCCTAGCATTGGTGCGGTAAACCCAAGTTTGGCGGCCGTCAGAAACTACAACCCGCCAACCTTCCACAATCATTTGACCGCAAATTTCATCAGCCTTCGCCAGCCCCAAACAAGTATTCGGCCAACTTTGCAGTTTCGATTCAGTTACTTTCAACTTGTCAGCAGCAATTCCAGTTTGGCGCGACAAATCTTGGCGAACTTCTGCTGCTACAGTTGCCGGCAATTGTTTGGGGGGATTTGGGCGCGCGTTTTCTGCCAAATTGTCGGGAGAGGAAATTAAACTATTTAGTGCTAATCGGGAAGAGCTAATTTTTTGAGAAAGCGCCGTTGACTGCTCTGGGCTTTCCCACCGGGGGAGGGAATCTTTGAGAGCTACCGCGTTAGCCTCGGCGCTATGTACGAGCGGCGGATAAATTTCCCAAACCACAATTCCTGTCAGGACGACAGCCAATATCAAAGGATTCGGTTGCTTTTGGGTTCGGTTTTGATTTTTTTGAGAGTTATTTTCGGAGCTTCGTTCGATCATGGGTCTTCTGCCTCACTTTACACTCTGGCGCGATCGAGAGCGATCGCTCAAAAGCAAATACAGTCCCGGACGCACCGGTAGTCAGAAATCGGGTTTTTGGGGTCTAGATGCGTCCATAACTGAAATGTTTATTTAGATACTGCTGTTGCTGCCATTTATTGCTTTGTGCAGAACCGACTTGAGGGCCGGTGCGGCACAAGTATTTTATCTTCGCTGCGGGTGCTGATGTTTCAAGAAAATTGCACTACCGAGTTATTAATTAATTTTTACTTTTAATCTGCGGGTATCTAGAAAAATGTAGCCCTAAGTAAATATTCTGAAAAGAATCTGATGGTGGTCGAGAATCTCAGTACAAATAACTATCGATTGTCCCAAAACTACTAAAGGTGTTTTAGACTGTGGGAGACGAGCTGAGCGAGCGCTCTCAAACCGATGCAGCACAATCTGTTTCCGCAGAACGGGCAGGCATTACAACTTCAGCCAATTATTTTCATTGTAGCATTTTATTCTTAAAGTGCGATCGAAGCGTCATTTTTAGATTGTAGATTGTAGATTTTATATTATTGTATATTTTAAATTTTAGATAGTAGATGGTAAATTTTAGATGAATTACCGGAGGTTTAAGCAAACAGTGTTGGACGCATCAATGCCACATAAACCGGGATTTGATCGGGATTAAAGGTCTGGATGCAGTATTTTTGCCCGTCAAACGCGGTTGATCACCAAAGAGTGCGAAAGTGTTACAAAAGTCTAAGATTTTGAACTTTCCACAGTCCTGCGGCAGCCTGTATCCGTTGTTGGGCGGAGTCAAAAATACTTTAGTAGCGATCGCTACTTTTTTAGTAAGATATTGTTGAAATAAATCGATTATGAACAAAAAATCCCTCGCAATCCCTTTAATGAATCGGCTGAGCTATCCTCAAAAATTTACCTTAATATCTAAGGGACTTTTTCGCGACAATGGAAATTCAGACACAAGATTACCATACCTGCTACGATCCAGCAACGGCAACCGTGAGTTTTGTTGGCTCTCTCAGGCTGAGCGGGCTTGGGGTGTACCCGCCGATAGCACAGTTGCTCGGCGAGGTGGCCGACTCCGAACCGGCGAAAATTACCCTCAATTTGCAGCAGTTAGAATTTTTGAACAGTTCGGGCATAAATATGCTGTCGAAGTTTATAATCGAGCAGCGCAAAAAAGCTCGGGTGCAAATGGCAGCACAAAGCTCTCAACCCATAGCTTGGGAGGGTAAATCGTTGAAGAATTTGCAACGCCTGATGCCTGGTTTGCAGTTGGAATTAGTATAGACACGCGGTTACTTTTATGATGCAGGCTGTTGAGCAATTTTCTGTTAGTAGAGGTGCAAATTCTCGGGTTATGCTGGAAGAACAACCATCTAGAGAACAGCTACTTTTAGAGATAGAAAGATTGCGCCAGCAAGTGGCAGACTTGAAGGAGGAAAAAGCAGATCTGGAAATCTTGCTGGAAACTACGGCTCAACATTCTGATACGGTTGAAACCCAGTTGCGCGATCGGGCACTGGAGGCGGTGCGGGAAGGCGAAATTAAGCTGGCTCAATTTCTGGAAGCGATTCCAATAGGCGTAGCCGTGCTCGATTCTCAAGGCAAACCTTACTACGTCAATCACGCCGGACAGCAGTTACTCGGTAAAGGAGTTTTGCACTTAAATGCAGTTGAGAATTTGTCAGATATTTATCAAATTTATATCGCGGGAACTGATACTATTTACCCTTTCGATAATTTGCCGATCGTTCGAGCTTTTAGGGGTGAAAGTTCGACTGCTGACGATATGGAAGTTCATCAACCAGACAAGAAAATTCCCATTGAAGGTTGGGGAACGCCAATTTTTGACGAGGCTGGTAAAGTTGCTTTTGCGATCGCAATTTTTCAAGATATCACGAAACGCAAACAAGCTGAAACCGACCGTCACGAATTGATTAAAAAACTATTTGACCTCAATCAAAATTTAGAGACATCCCTGGATGTTGAATCAGACTTAACGGATGCCTACGGGCGATTTGTGCCGCATCAATTTTTAAATTTATTGGGATATGAAAGTATTCTTGATGTTAATTTAGGCGACCAAGTGCAGGAGGAAATGTCGGTGTTATTTGGCGACATCCGCGACTTCACGACGCTTTCGGAAACTATGACACCGCAAGAAAATTTCAATTTTATCAATGCTTACCTCTCGCGGATGGAGCCGGCTATTACTAGCAATAATGGCTTTATAGATAAATACATCGGCGATGCAATTATGGCTTTATTTAGTGACTGTGCTGATGATGCTGTGAAAGCTGGTATTGCGATGCTACATACCCTGACTGATTACAACCAACACCGTCAAAGTGTCGGCTACATCCCGATTCAAATTGGCATTGGTATCAATTCGGGTTCTTTGATGCTGGGGACAGTCGGCGGCGCAAGCCGAATGGACACCACTGTGATTAGTGATGCTGTTAATTTGGCATCTCGGATTGAAGGGTTGACTAAAGATTACGGCGTACCTCTGTTAATTTCTCAGCAGACTTTGGAACGGTTGCGAAATCCTGCTGATTATGCTATTCGGATTGTGGATAAAGTACAGGTTAAAGGAAAATCTCAATATGTCATAGTCTATGAGGTGTTTGATGCAGATCCTGCGGAAATTCTTGGGGCGAAGCTAGCAAATTTGCCCGTATATACTGAAGCGATGTTATTGTGCGATCGCAAGGAGTTCCGAGAAGCGGGAAAATTGTTTGAAGAGTGTTTGCGGACAAATCCGAGCGATCGGGTAGCTCGCATTTACCTCAAACGCTGTCGGGATTGGCGATCGCTCCTCAAGGGACTTTAGTTATTGGTTAGTTGTTATTGGTTAGTTGTTATTGGTTAGTTGTTATTGGTTAGTTGTTATTGGTTAGTTGTTATTGGTTAGTTGTTATTGGTTAGTTGTTATTGGTTAGTTGTTATTGGTTAGTTGTTATTGGTTATTTTAGCTGCTCGCGAAGTCGAAGGCTGGTCATCTTGGCCGATCGCGATTTGTGAGCCAGCGTAGCCTAAGCAAATCGAAGGGTGGTTATTTTAGCTGCTCGCGAAGTCGAAGGTTAGTCATTAGTCTTTGATTAACTTGTTCTCCGGCTCTGCGAAATGAACCCATATACAGAGGTTCTGCTTCGTTTGGAAAAAATTCCACACTGCGAACGAACCAATCTTAACTTGTTTCCAGGCTATTTCTGGGAACGAGTAGCAAAGCATCTACCAAGAAACCGGATTTCTAGTCTAAAAGTGCGTAAGTCCTGATAATATATTGAGTAATTTGGAGTATCAAGAAAATACGATGGCAATTAACAAGCGACAGCCGAGAATATCTATAAAACCTTCAGTGATTAAAGTTATAGCTCTGTTCTGTCTGTGCTGCTTGTTAACTGCAAGCTGTTCCCAGAGGGCCTCTCGATCGCCCAATTCGCCCCAAAACGATCGCGTTACGATCGGCACAACCTTGAAATTGCGGACGATCGACCCTGCAGACGCTTACGAAATTATATCAGGACAACTGCTACGCAACTTGGGCGACACTCTCTACACCTACAAGTCGGGAACTACTGAGTTAATCCCCAGCTTGGCCACCGCAATGCCAAAAATTAGCAACGACGGATTGACATATACAATTCCCCTGCGTCAAGGCGTGATTTTTCACGACGAAACACCGTTTAACGCCGCAGCAATGGAATTTTCGTTGCAGCGGTTTATCAAAAATGGGGGCCGTCCATCTTTCTTGCTGGGCGATGCAGTAGAATCGGTGAAAGCGACGGGCGAATACGAATTAACTTTTCAACTCAAAAAGCCTTTTGCTGCTTTTCCTTCCCTGCTGACATTTGCCGGCCTTTGTCCCATTTCTCCGACAGCTTACGAGATTGGAGACGGTAAATTTAAACCCGATACGTTTGTGGGAACTGGACGCTATAAACTGGCGAAGTACGGCAGCGATTCTCTCAAGTTTGACGCATTCGATAAGTATTGGGGGGAAAAACCTGTTAATTCAGGAATTGATTTGTTGCTGCTTTCTAGTTCGTCAAATTTGTTCAATACTTTTCGGATAGGTGCGATCGATGTGGCTTATTTGTCTCTGGATGCAGACCAAGTTCGCAGCTTAGACGAGGGGTCGAAAAAAGGGAAATGGCAGGAAATCGCTGGGGAAAGCAGTACAGTTAGTTATATGACGCTGAATATCAAGTCTCAACCCCTGGATAAGTTAGAAGTGAGACAGGCGATCGCCTCCGTGATGGATCGCCCCCTGATTAACGATCGCGTACTCCGGGGACAAGCCCAGCCACTGTACAGTCTGATTCCCACAACCTTCGACGTTAACAAGCCCGTGTTTAAAGAACTTTACGGCGACGCGAACACAGCCAAAGCCAAGGAATTGTTAACAAAAGCGGGATATTCGGCCGCCAATCCTTTTATTCTGCAAATTTGGTATCCTTCTGCTTCCACAAAGCGATCGTTAGTTGCGAGTACGATCGAGGCGCTAGCCAAGCTAAAAATGGACGGGATAATGCAGGTAGAAGTTAACAGCGTTGAATCTCCGACTTTGTTTCAAAATATAGAGAAGGGGATTTATCCTGCGGTTTTGGTGGATTGGTACGCCGATTTTTTTGACGCTGACAATTACATTCAGCCGTTTTTGGATTGTGACACGGGTTCGGCGGCCACCGGGTGCGAAAAGGGTGCGAGTCAGGGTCAGGGTTCGTTTTATTATAGCGATCGAGTAAATCAACTTATCGACAAGCAACGCAAAGAATTAAACCCCGAAACCCGGAAAGCTTTGTTTGGCGAAATTCAGGACATACTAGGTAGAGATGTACCTTTCATCCCTCTTTGGCAGGATAAGGACTATACTTTTGCTCAGAACAACATCAGCGGTGTCCGTTTAGAACCGACGCAATCCTTTCCCTTTTGGTTCCTGAAAAAGCAATAATTGTTTACAATGATTTTGAGGAATTGAAACGTCAATAATTTTATCATGTTGTGTGCATAATAGGGTGATGATTGTCACAGTTTATCGAAGAGACCGATCACCCAACTCTCTAGAAATATGTGGGATATTATTAAAAGAGAGATATCGCCGAGGGTGAGTATATGAAATTTGGAATTTTAACAACAACAGCGCTACTGATTGCAATGGGTTTTGCTTCTGGAGTCAAAGCAGAAAACGTATCGCAAGTCAAGCAACTATTAGAAACTAAAGAATGTACCAAGTGTGACTTGACAGGAGCGCAGCTTGCTGGTGCCGATCTCAGCGGAGCCGACTTGAGCGGAGCTAATTTGAGCGGAGCGAATTTGAACGGTGCTAATCTCAATGAAGCAAAACTGAACGAAGCCAATCTGCAACAAGCTAAATTGCAAGGTGCGAGTTTAATTGCGGCTAGAATGCACGGAGTAAATTTGCAGGGCGCTGATTTAACCAAGGCTAACCTGAGTCTAGCGGGTTTAGTAATTGCCAGCTTGAAAAATACCAACCTCACCAACGCTAATTTAGTGGGCGCTAACTTAGAAAGTGCAAATTTGGCTGGCGCAAATATGAAAAATGCTCGCCAGTCCATAGCGAATTTAGCTAATGTCAGCCTCAGAGGTGGCAGTTTGTCGGGAATCGACGTACTGGGAGTTAACTTGCGGGATGCAAATTTGACCGGTGCTAATTTGACTGGTGCTAATTTGAACGGTTCGGACTTGACCGGTGCTAATTTAATGAATGCAAATATGGCAAATGTAGATTTGAAAAATGCTGCTTTACCGTAGGAGGAGCGCCAATTGCTAAATCAGATGCTCGTTTTTAACAAGCTTAATATCATCCTGTAGGGGCCATTTCCGAAATGGCCCCTACAGTTATAGTTGTAGGATTTATCTCGTTTCCTGTCGCCCCGCGGGTAATTATCCGGTGCGCGGCGCTTTTCCCTGACATCGTTTCCGGTTGCATAGGAATAATAAAATCAAGTCAACAGTCAACAGTCAACAGTCAACAGTCAACAATCAACAATCACCTGACGGTGTAACCGAAATTGATATGATATCTGCGATTGCTTCATATTTTGATGTCGGATCAATCTTCTTCGTCAGCATCTTGGGCGAAACGGATAATGTCATCATCGCCGAGGTACTCGCCATTTTGGATTTCAATCATCACCAGAGGAATCACGCCTGGGTTTTCCACGCGGTGAGCAGTATTCATGGGAACGTAGGTTGACTGTTTCTGCATGAGAATCGTCTCTTTGTCATCGCAGATCACTTTAGCGGTACCGGAGACGACAACCCAGTGCTCGCTGCGGTGATAGTGCATTTGCGTGCTGATGTGGTGTCCCGGCTTGACTTCGATGCGATTGATCTTGTAACGATCGCCCGCGTCTATGACTGTAACTTTACCCCAAAACCGGGTTTGCGTGCGATCGTCCGTTTTTTCGATTGTGTCCGCTGTTTCCACCATGCTGTCGATCTCGCTAACGGTGTATGTAAAAATATCTATAGTTGAAAGTATATCAGGGAGCGGGCAAGTCTGTAAGCGCGATCGGTTTAAACATTACTGAATTAGCCGCCATTCACGAGCATCCACAAATCGATCCAAATGCCCCACATTTGTTGTAGCAATTACCACCTGATTTCCTGGATTTGCCTCCAATATTGCTTGAGCCGCCAAAATCACATCCCCGTCAAGTGCATAGGGGTGTGCCGTTGGCTTTCCTCTCTTTCGTGCATCCGCCCACAACTGAGCCGCGAAAAGCATTACTTCTGTAGTCAAAGGACGGTATGTCAGTTGTAATTTCAGTTCATCAAGTCGTTGAATACCTGCTGACTTACCTGCACGGATCAATTCGCGTCGTAGTTCGTAGTCAGCAATCTCAGGCAAAATTATTATTTCGCCTCTGAGCATTAAAGAGTTTAGCCAAACTTTGCACTCTTGAACTTCAGTAGAGGATGCTTTAGGGTTTGTTACCATCCCCAAAGGCCCAGAATCTAAAAGTATTACTCTACTCATGGGAATAATGGCCGATTAGAAAGGCGGTCTTCATCTAAAACTTTACGGAGATATTCAGCGGTTTCTGTTTGTTCCTGTTCATCTCCCTCCTCTACCCACGATCGCAATAATTCAATTGCACCTTGATTTCTTTGTATCCGCTCCTCCAGCGACAGTTTAGTAATGTCAATTTTCTCCGATGTCTGGGGAGGCTCGGACAAGACTGGCTTTACTGTCACCGTTTCCATAAATAAGCGCATCATCTGAAGTAAATTAGGCCAATATTCTCTCGGAGTTTGCTGAATTACACTGAGAAACTCTACCATTTCATTGCCAATGCGAGTTTCTGGCGCTGAAGTTGGTATCTCAGGGTTTTCAGTGATTAAAGCTCGTTCAGACATACTTTTTTTCTCCTCAATCGGATTTATAGGAATTGGCAGGTCGATATCCTGGATGAGAATTAGAGATTGGCGATCGAACTCGCCTCTACTTATATTTTAAACAAAAGACGGGGGAGCATCTCAGTTGTGCAAAAATTCACAACTGAGATGCTCCCAAAGGCGAGGATAATTCATCCAGATTCTGGGATTTTTTTGAACCGCTGACATCTGCGGTTGAAAACAACCATTTCACTGAATTTCGAGGAAACTACTTGCTCAACACACCTTCAGGAATCCCCAAAATATCCTCAATGCGCGGCATATCTTCCACAGCAATCACTCGCCCTTCATCCTCAAAACCAGCAATTTGATCGAAATTCAAATATCGATACAAATCGCCAGCAAAAGGATTGATTTTCTTGGCCACAATTTCCTGGTATTCTTCGACGGTAGGAATGCGACCCAACAGCGAACAAACAGCAGCTAATTCCGCCGAACCGAGATAAACTTGTGCATCTTTGCCCATCCGGTTGTTGAAGTTGCGAGTCGAAGTTGAAAACACCGTTGTCGCATCTTTTACCCGCGCTTGATTTCCCATACAAAGACTGCATCCCGGCATTTCCGTCCGCGCTCCAGCCGCTCCAAAAATGCTGTAATAACCTTCTTCTTTTAGTTGTTGTTCGTCCATCCGAGTTGGCGGACAAATCCACAGGCGAGTTTTAACTTCCCCTGCACCTTCTAATACCTTTGCAGTGGCGCGGTAGTGGCCGATATTTGTCATGCAAGAACCGACAAATACTTCGTCAACCCGATCGCCCGCAACCTCACTCAACAACTTAACATTATCCGGGTCGTTGGGTGCAGCCACAATGGGTTCAGTAATCTCGTTGAGATCGATTTCAATGATTTCAACATACTCCGCATCAGAATCAGCTTCTAGCAGCACCGGATTAGCCAGCCATTCCTCCATCTTCGCCACCCGGCGCATCATCGTCCGCGCATCTTCATAGCCCCGCGCCACCATGTTTTTTAGCAGCGCGACGTTGGAGCGAATGTACTCAGAAACAGTCTCCACACTCAATTTAATCGTGCATCCAGCGCAGGAACGCTCGGCCGAGGCATCAGTCAATTCAAACGCCTGCTCGACCTTTAAATCGGGCAAACCTTCAATTTCCATAATCCGCCCCGAAAAGACGTTTTTCTTATTCTGTTTCGAGACTGTCAGCAAACCTGTTTGAATTGCTACGTAGGGAATTGCATTTACCACATCCCGCAGGGTTACTCCCGGCTGCAATTCTCCTTTGAAGCGCACTAAAACAGATTCCGGCATATCCAAAGGCATCACGCCCAAGGCGGCAGCAAATGCTACCAATCCCGAACCCGCAGGAAAGGAAATTCCTAAAGGAAAACGTGTGTGAGAATCGCCGCCGGTTCCTACTGTATCTGGTAATAACATCCGGTTCAGCCAGGAGTGAATAATGCCGTCTCCGGGACGCAAAGCTATGCCCGCCCGCTGTGCCATGAAATCGGGCAATTCGTGGTGAGTTTTGACATCAACAGGTTTTGGATAGGCGGCGGTGTGGCAGAAACTTTGAATTACCAAGTCGGCGCTAAATCCCAAACAAGCAAGTTCTTTTAATTCGTCGCGAGTCATCGGGCCAGTGGTGTCTTGGGAACCGACTGTGGTCATTAATGGTTCGCAAGATGTACCGGGACGCACGCCTGTTAAACCGCAGGCTTTCCCTACCATTTTTTGGGCTAAGGTGAAGCCTTTACCTGTGTCGGCGGGAATTGTTGGACGGGTGAAAATAGGGCTAATTCCTAGTCCTAAAGCTTCGCGGGTTTTGTCGGTTAATGTGCGTCCAATTAATAGCGGAATGCGGCCGCCGGCGCGAACTTCGTCTATGATTGTGTCGGGTTTGAGGGTGAAGGTGGAGATGATTTCTCCGGCTTCGTTGGTGATTTCTCCTTTGTAGGGATGGATGGTAATTACCATTCCGGTTTCCATTTTGCTGACATCGCATTCGATCGGCAATGCGCCGGAATCTTCAGCGGTATTGAAGAAAATCGGGGCGATCGCACTTCCCAAAATATATCCGCCACTGCGCTTGTTTGGCACAAACGGAATATCATTGCCAATGTGCCACAGCACTGAGTTAATCGCTGATTTGCGCGAGGAACCGGTGCCGACAACATCGCCGACGTAGGCTACGGGATGGCCTTTTTGCTTCAATTGGGCAATGGTTTCCAGAGCTTGGGGCATCTTACTTTCCAGCATCGCTAAAGCGTGCAAGGGAATGTCCGGCCGCGTGGTAGCTTGAGGTGCCGGAGACAAGTCGTCGGTATTGGTTTCTCCGGGTACTTTGAAGACTGTAACGGTAATGGCTTCGGCTAGTTGGGGCCGGCCGGTAAACCACTCGGCATCCGCCCAAGAATCTATGACTTGTTTGGCGTAGGGATTGGTATCCGACAGGGCGAGAATGTCGTGGAAGGCGTCAAATACTAACAGCGTTTTGCTCAAGGCGCGGGCTGCGGTGGCGGGGATGGCTGTTTCGGCAGTAGGATGGAGTAAATCGATTAAAGATTGGACGTTGTAACCTCCCATCATTGTCCCCAGCAGGTAAACTGCCCATTTGGGAGCAATTAGGGGGCTGTGGATTTCGCCTTTGGCAATGCCGGTCAGAAAACCTGCTTTGACGTAGGCGGCGCTGTCTACGCCTGGGGGTACGCGATCGCGCAATAATTCTACTAAGGCTTCTTCTTCCCCCGGCGGCGGATTTTTGAGTAATTCGCAGAGTTCGGAGGTTTGCTGGGCGTCTAGCGGCAGCGGTGGAATTCCCAGTGCAGCCCGTTCAGCAGCGTTACGGCGGTAAGATTCAAGCATTTGTGTTCTCTCTCAAAATTGTGTTGGGTAGTTGTTTGCAGGTGACATTACTTTTTAGATTAGGCGCTGGCGCTACATATTTGGCAAAGCACCCGCTCTTATAAAAACTTAACGCAACTTTAAAAACAGTAGACTTTCATACTAATAAAGAGATATCTTCTCTGCGGCTGGGGTGCTGCTTAAACTCCAGCCGAGAAGTTTTCGGGCGTTGAGTTGCATTGTTCTGGTTAAAATTAATGTGGCGGGGGGTAATGTCGATCGTCCTCTGCATCTGAAATCCTTAGTTACCGCAAGTTTAAATTTGTCCGCAGAAATGGATCAATTAAAAAATGGAAAGTTTTATCCCTGAAAATGGTGAACACTGTCAGGGTTCGGCCGCCAAACCAGAGTTGTACCCAGAACTGCAAGCCACTAAAGAATTACTGCTGACGATCGCCAATTCGATGCCGATGCCTACGATCGTCAGCAGTCTGGCTGACGGCACAATTCTGTATAGCAACGATTTATGCCATCAGGTTTTCGGGTTCAAAGCATTTGACATCGACGGCAAAAAAGCCTCCACACTATACAATAACCCCGCAGATCGCCACGAACTGCTGGATGCGCTCGCCCGCAACGGACAAGTCCGCGAGATAGAAGTCCGCCTCAAAAAAGCTGACGGCACGCTGTTTTGGGCAAGTGTATCGATGCGGTATTTGACATTGCTGTCGGAAAAATCCGTGCTGTCGGTGTTCTGTGATATTAGCGATCGCAAGCGAGCAGCCGCCAAGGAGCAGGATTTGCTCGCCTCAATCCACTTGCGCGCCCGCCAGCAAGCAGCCGTCGCTTACTTGGGGCAGCAGGCCCTGGCGGAAACAGATTTGTCTGCACTGATGGACAAAGCTGCGGTGTTAATTGCTCAAACCCTGGATGTTGATTATTGTCAGTTGTTAGAACTGTTGCCGTCGGGCCATGCTTTTCTGTTGCGAGCGGGGGTTGGCTGGCAGCCGGGCCTTGTCGGCAAAGCCACTGTTGCGGCTTCTGCCCGATCGCAAGCTGGTTACACGTTGCTAGTTGGCAAAGCCACGATCGTCGAAGATTTGCGGGTGGAAACCCGCTTTAGCGAGTTGCCGCTGCTGCACAACCACCGGGCTGTGAGCGGCGTCACTGTCATCGTTCCCGGCAATCGGGAACTGGAGAGGAACTGGGGAGAAGCAGAACCAGCAGATACTTCCTCCTGCCAGCCTTGGGGCATTTTGGGGGTTCACACCAGCCAAAGGCGGGTTTTCAGCCAAGATGACGTTTATTTTGTAGAAGCGATCGCCAACGTGTTAGCTGCGGCGATCGAGCGGATTCGATCGCAAGAGCGCTTGCAAATGATGGAACGGGCGATCGAAAGTTGCAGCAACGGCATCGCCATCACCGACGCGACGGTTGCAGATAATCCGATTATTTATGTCAATCCCAGTTTTGAGCGGATTACCGGTTATAGCAGAGACGAATTAATGGGGAAAAATTGCCGATTTTTGCAGGGCAACGACACGGACACCGCCTCTGCTAAACAATTGCGAACGGCAATTGAAGAAGGCAGAGAATGCCAAGTTATATTACGCAACTTTCGGAAAGACGGCACGCCTTTTTGGCACGAACTGTCGATCGCTCCGGTGCACAACTCGCGGCGACACTTAACCCACTTTATTGGAGTGCAAACAGACATTACCGACCGCCAGCGAGCGGAAGCAGAATTATTTTTAAATTCTCAAGCTTTAGCAGCTTTCACCGCTAATCTCAAACACCTGCACCGGATTACAACTTATCATTATCAAAATTTTCAAGAACTGGTTGAAGATTATTTAACAGCCGGCTGTTTAATCTTTGGACTTTCTATTGGCATCATGGCTGAAGTTCAGGATGAAAATTTTATTGTGCGAGCAGCGAAATCCGATGTAGGATACTTCGTGCGAGGTCTAGAATTGAACCTCAGCGACACTTACTGTGCTGCCGTAATTAAATTAAATAAAACTGTTTTCTATTCTCATATAGGAGCAGAAATAGAGATGCGCGAACATCCAGCTTATAAGAAATGCCAGTCAGAATCTTACATTGGAACGCCGATATTTGTTAACAATAAAACTTACGGTATATTGAGTTTTAGTTCGCGAGAAATCAAAAAGAAAAAATTTGAGTACCAGGAAATAGAAATCATAGAATTGATGGCTCAAAGCATCGGTAAAATTCTGGCAGTTCACCAAATGGAAGTCGAACGCCAGCAAGCTGAAAAAGAGCGCTGCGAGTTAATATTATCTCTGCAAGAAAGTGAAGAACGCTATCGCCGTTTAGTAGAACTATCTCCCGAAGCGATCGTCGTTCACAGTCAAGAGAAAATCGCCTACATCAATGCTGCCGGTGCTAAACTCCTCGGTGCGAGTTCTCCGGCAGAGTTAATCGGCTTTCCGATATTGCATTTTGTCCATTCAAACTATGTGGAAACAGCCCAAAAGCGCATGAGGCAAGTCGAGCAAGAAAATAAGCCCATCGAGCTTGCCGAGCAAAAACTGATGCGGCTCGACGGAGAAATCATCGACGTTGAAGTTGCCGGCATCCCCGCCCTTTATCAAGGCGCAGCCGCCGCCCAGATTATTATCAGAGATGTCACCGAGCGCAAGCGAGTAGAACGGCAACTGCTGCACGGTGCTTTTCACGACGCGCTGACGGGTTTGCCAAACCGGGTTTTGTTCATCGACAGGCTAGGACAAGCCATCCGCCGATCGAATCAATCCTCCGATTACAAATTTGGTTTACTTTTCCTAGATTTAGACCGCTTTAAAGTAGTCAATGATTCTTTAGGACACGTTTTAGGAGACAAATTGCTAGTCGCCCTCGCAGACAGGCTACTAACCTGCGTGCGGGCTTCTGATACCGTCGCCCGGTTGGGGGGAGACGAATTCACCATCCTGCTAGACCACATTCAGAGCCTCACCGATGCCACCCAAGCAGCTAACAGAATACAAACAGAACTGACTTTACCGTTTCATATCGAAGGGCACGAAGTATTTACTACCGCTAGCATTGGCATTGTTTTCAGTCAAGGCGAAGTCGCAGCAGCCGACACAAGAGGCAAATCGAATCTGTACGCTCACCCGGAAGAATTCCTGCGCGATGCTGACATTGCTATGTACCGCGCTAAAGCTTTGGGCAAGGCCCGCCACGAAGTGTTTAATTTGGCGATGCACGACCAAACTATGTCGCTGTTGCAGTTAGAAAATGACCTGCGTATGGCTATTTTGGGCAAGCAAGAATTAGGTGCGAGTAAAAATGAATGTTCCCACTTTATTTTGCACTACCAACCGATTGTTTCGATCGCCAGCGGTGCGATCGAGGGTTTTGAGGCTTTGGTGCGCTGGCAGCACCCGGTTCGGGGTTTAGTGCCGCCGTCTAGCTTTATTCCTGTAGCTGAGGAAACCGGTTTGATCGTGCCTCTGGGAGCCTGGGTGCTGCGGGAAGCTTGCCGACAATTGCGCGTTTGGCAAGAAATGTTAATGAAGGAAGAAGTCCGAGGGAAGTCGGAAGAAGTCCGAGGGAAGTCGGAAGAAGGAAGTTCGGCAACAAGCAATGTACGGGATTTAACGGATACAGGGAAGCAGGAAGTTCGGCAATGCCCGATGCCCGATGCCCGATGCCCCATGCCCGATGCCCCATGCCCCATGCCCCATGGCCAATGGCC
>NZ_JADEWT010000059.1 GCF_015207505.1 Tychonema sp. LEGE 06208 | reverse complement strand
AAGCTGTTGTGCAAATAAACATTGTATATTTTGATGACAATCAAAAATCGTCAAATTCTCTCCCCCTCTCCCCTGATCCCCATCGGACCCTCAATCGCCATACACAATCTATATGAGCAACAGCTTAAGCGATTTCAATCGCACTCTTGATTAAACTCAGAAAGTTTCTGCCATTAATTGAGCTTGAACAGTTTGACTCAGAGATTCCAGCAGCGGTTCAACTATCTTAATCTCGCTTTGCGCTTCAATGGGAAGGATGATACTGACAGCAACCCAAGAGGCGCGGCGGTTCGACAGTCTCGCCATACTGTCTTCCCAAAACCAGCGGCTGGTTGCTGGAGAACCTCCGTTAGGCCAAGCGTACCACTGCACGACCGCAAAAGTTTGTTGGGGAGTCCAGCTTCGGAAAAACCGGGCCTCGATGGTAGCCGGCGGCTTGTCGGGTGTTGCGGCTAATTTAACTTTAAACCTCAAAGTGCGATGAGAGTCTGTTTGCCATCGGTGAAATCCATCGATATCTAGCCATTCTACTTGGGGCTGGTTTTTGGGGTCGTTTTGAGGCAACAGCAATAAAATAGCTATTGTTTGATGATTTTTAATTTCTTGAACTAACCACCTGTTACCGCCAATTACGACGTTCTTCTGGAGGCGGGTCTCTTTCCAGCCGGGAAGTGTCATCCCGTTTTGGCGCAAACTTTTTAATTGCTTGAGGTTTCCAAGAATTGGTTGGTTTGTCCAAGGCCAATTTCCTGTCAGGTAGCCGGGAATTGCTACCGCCCCAACCAGTACCAACAAAAATACCAGTACCACAATTTTTGATAATTGGTAACGCTGCAGTAGTTTCTGTGCTGAAATTATTTGTTTCATCAATTGCCATACTGGTTTGGGGAATACTTTTCCATGCCGTTGAGGAGAAGTACCAATAAACCTAGTATACAAGCAGAGTACAAGTCTCCGCCCCATCCGGCGTGCAGCCAATTAAAAAGCGTCTCTCTCTCGGTTCCGTGAAAGTAAGTTAGCAATGTGTTGCGGAGAATGTTCGAAGTGATGCTAATGATAGAGGTAGCTACTAAAAACAAAAGGCTTTTTTTGTAGGAACTCCAAACTCCTGTCCAATCTAGCAGAATTAAGCTGACGTAAAGACTGGTAAACAGCATTTTTAAGCCGGCACAGTGGGGTGCCACTTCTACAATGCGATTGTTGACGTAGAGATAAATTTCTTCTACTCTGACGTTGAGACCTACTTTAATTAAGATTAAACCTGATGCCTCAGCAATGAAGTGTTGCAGCGGCAATGCGTAGGGTTCTATGAGGTAAGGAATATGGTTGGGTGATGCCAGAAATACGAATAAAAGTGGCATTCCCTGCAATTTTAAGCCGGGGATTCCTTTTAAGCACAGGCAAATCCCGGCCAGCATTAATGGGAGTGATAAATTCACTAAATCGCTTAAGCGACTCAGATAAAAAAGTGTCGCTAGTACCAGCAAAAAGCTTCCTAAAGGATGCGGGGTGTTGGGCAAGCGCAGCCAGCATTTTCGGTTCGTCCAAGCAATATAAGCTGCGTAGGGCAAACCAATTATTCCGTGGCTGAAATATTCGTGTTCGATGCTGATGTTTTTGTTAAACCAACCGTCGTACCAGTGTACTAACAGGGGGGCGTACAGCAGCACTAGGAGGATCGCGATTTCTTCGCCCAAAAGGTATCGCTTGAAAATAATCTGAATTCTGCGCTGGATGTGCATAATTTGAGAGGTTTTGATATTGCCGCGCTGGGTTGGCAATGGGAAAGCGGTTGGTAAGTGTGAGTTAAATATTTGTTAATTTTTGACATCGGACACTAATATAGCTTTTCTCAAAAAGGTACGGATTTTTGATATTGGTTGGTACCGGATGTGAGTTGATTTTGATCTTGAATGCTTTGATAACTGCACTCTACTGCTGTAAACACTTTTAGCATAACTTGATATTAACAATTAGCAATTCAACGATCGCCCGATCGCCCGTACAACCTGTTCGATCTGAGTATTGCTCAATCCGGGATACATTGGCAATGATAAAATTTGTTGGCACAGGGTTTCTGCGTGGGGGAAGTCGCCCGGATTGCCTAAGTTTTGGTAGGCTGGTTGCAGGTGGCAGGGTACGGGATAGTGGATGCCTGTTTCAATGCCTTCTTGGGCGAGTTTTTGCTGGAGGGTATGGCGGTCGATGGGGCTTTTCTCAGTAATTTTGATCGCATAGATGTGATAAATGTGACCTAAACTGCTGTGATTGGCGATCGGTACAATGCCTTTGTGTTTGAGCGGCTCTAATAAAGTATTGTAATGTTGGGCGGCTAAGTTGCGATCGCGATTCCATTTTTCTAAGTAAGGTAATTTAATATTGAGCACGGCGGCTTGCAAATTGTCGAGGCGGCTGTTGGTACCGATTTCTGTGTGCAAATATTTACTGGGTGCTCCATAATTGCGGAGAGTTCGCATTTTTTTTGCGAGCTCTGCATCGTTAGTAATTAACATCCCGCCGTCGCCAAAACAGCCGAGGTTTTTGCTGGGATAAAAGCTAAATGCTGCTGCTTGGCCAATGGAACCCGCGCGGTATCCTTCTCTTTCGGCTAAGTGTGCTTGGGCGGCATCTTCAAAAATTATTAAGTTGTGGCGGTTAGCAAAATATAAAAGCTGACTGGGCGATACCATTTGACCGTAGAGATGTACGGGGATAATTGCTTTAGTTTTCGAGGTAATTGCTGTTTCGGCTGCTGTGAGGTCAATTAGGGCGGTTTCCGGGTCACAATCTACCAGGATAGGTATTGCTTTGGCTTGAATGACCGCGATGATGGTGGCGATAAAGGTGTTAGCGGGTACGATAATCTCGTCGCCCGGATTAATCCCGCAAGCTTGGAGTCCCAGGGCGATCGCATCTGTTCCGCAAGCCACTCCTACGCCGTATTTTACTCCCGAAGCTGCTGCAAATGCTGTTTCAAATTCTGCCAGTGCTTGACCTAAAATAAAGTCTCCTTGCTCGATAATTTTTCCAATTTCTGCTACTATTTGGGGGTGAATTGGTTGATGTTGCAGGGAGAGGTTGACAAATGGAACTTTGGGCGGGCGACTACTCATACACCACAGGGATACTAATTATTTATATTAACATTTAAGTGCGGATATTTTTTTTAAATTTTTAACCGCAGAGGGCGCAGAGAGCGCAGAGGAAGAGAGGAGAAAGCCGATCGCAGTTTTTGGGAGTTGTCAATTAAATCAAGGTTTTTCGGTAATATAGAATGAGATAATTTTGCAGCAATCGAAATCATGGAATACAAAAAACTCGGCGACAGCGATTTATCAGTATCTGAAATTTGTTTGGGTACGATGACTTACGGCCAGCAGAACACCGTTGCAGAAGCGGCCCAACAGCTCGATTTGGCAATTTCCAAAGGTGTCAACTTTATCGATACGGCCGAAATGTATCCGGTGCCGGGAAAACCGGAAACTCAGGGAAAAACTGAGGAATATATCGGGGAATGGTTGGCGAAACAGCAGCGGGATAAGCTTATTATAGCGACGAAAGTGGCGGGCAGAAGCACTCGGTTAAAGTGGATTCGGGAAGGGAAAAATCAGATCGATCGCCCAAATGTCGAAAAAGCCCTGAACGATAGCCTGAAGCGCTTGCAAACTGAGTACATCGACCTCTATCAGATCCACTGGCCAGACCGCTACGTACCGCTATTTGGCGCGCCAGATTACGATATTACTCAAGAACACGAAACTGTACCAATTTTGGAACAGTTAGAGGTGTTTGCTGACTTAATTAAAGCTGGCAAAATCCGCTATTTGGGTTTGAGCAATGAAACGCCTTGGGGAGTTTGCGAGTTTTGCGAATTGGCCGAAAAATACAGTTTGCCGAAAGTTGTTTCGATTCAGAATGCTTTTAGTTTGAGCAATCGGACTTTTCACATGAATTTGGCAGAAACTTGCCGTTTTAAAAATGTGGGATTGATGGCTTACAGTCCTTTGGCTTTCGGAATTTTAACGGGTAAATACTTGAAGGGAATCCCGGAAAATTCGCGGCTGGCTTTGTTTGCTGGATTCGGTCAGCGTTACGATAAAACTAATCTGAATGATGCGGTAAAAGCGTATATTGAGATTGCGCGCAAACACGGTTTGACTCCGGCGCAGATGGCTTTGGCCTATGTGCGATCGCGCTGGTTTGTAACTAGCACTATTATCGGTGCAACCAGTCTCGAACAGTTGGAGGAAAATCTCGGCAGTTTGGAGGTGAATTTGGATAAGGATATCATAGCGGAAATCGATGCGGTGCACGCTAAGTATCCGAATCCGACACCGTAAGTTTATTACTCCCTCTATCGGCGGTTGAAACCGCTACTACACAAACAAAGTCCGCCTTCGCGGACTAAGAAATAGAGGCAAAATTTACCGCGAATTTGGTATTAGTAGGTTGGGTTGAGGTAACGAACCTTACGTTTCACTTCGCCCAACTTACCACTGGCTGGGAAAAGGTTTTTGAATTCGATCGCACTCAAGTATTAGATGTGCTCAGAGGTTTTCTTGAGGAAGTGATGCAGCTAGCTGTAGATAAGGGTTACATCACGCTGGAAGAGAAGGAGGAATTTATTCGTCCGGCTTTTGCTAGCAGTACGGATGCTGTGGTATTAGGCAAGTAGTTGGTTTGGATGGTGTTTTGGGCGATCGCCCTTTTTGTTGTCAACGAATATTTAAACCGCAGATGCACGCGGATGCACGCGGACAAAAGAGGGATGTTTTGGGCGATCGCCAAAATCTTGTTAGTCAAGATAGGGAATCCTATAGACAACATGGAATTTCAGAGGGGTTGAGGAATGACGATTCCCAGAGCTGGGAATGATACATACATAAAATTGGCTGGCGTTGTGGAAATTTTTGAGGTGGACAACATAGAAACTCAGAGGGATTGAGGGGCGATCGTGATTTATTTCCAGATCGGGAAACTTCCACTGGTGGAGAGGATGAAAAGTCAGAGGGGTTGAGGGACGATCGTAAATAAGACTAACTTTACTATAGTTTATATTCCGTCATCTGAATGTGATGTAATGCCTCACCAGTTAGTTTCAATCCCTATTAGGGATTAATAAAAGTTGGGGGAGCTTAAATATATTTGTACAATTTAAAGAAAATATCATGGTATTTCAATCCCTAACAGGGGTTTATATAATTTGTAACAAGGTTAAGCACACTCAAACTTGTTACGTTACGTCAAGTTTCAATCCCTAATAGGGTTTGAAGTTTATCTACCTCCATAAGCTAGCCCAAATATATGCAAATAACCACACTAAAATTTTACCCTTATTGTGCAAAACTTCTTATTACACAATAATTTTATCTCAAATCATTAATAGGAGCTATTGTTGACAAAAAATATTATACAAAGCCTTGACCAATAGCTGGCAAATGTGCTAATAATAAAGAACGTCCCTAACACCGGCAAGTAATAGGGACGCTCTGTTGTAATTCTGAATCTTGAAGCGGCTGCACTGACGTGTATTAAGCCGTTCTATAGATTCTTGTAGTTTTTGAGATATCCAATTCATGATAGCAGATAGTAATCCCCAAAACAACCACCCCCGGACTCCGCGGGCCTCTGATCTGACCACTCCTATCCGCAGTCTGCTTGAGAACATCGAAATCCTTCTGACTCGGATGCAACACCTTGAGCAAAAGTGTACGAATCTTGAGGAAAGGCAATCTTACCTAGAGTATGACCTGCACAATGATAACGGAAACTTAAAAGCGGAAAACCTCGGACTTCGACAACAGCTAGACTATCCCTCTGATTATTAGCCTTCGGACAAAGAGTTATTCGATCGCCAATATGCAGCAGATAGACTAGGAATCTCATAGAAAGTACGATCGCCCTTCCCATCCAAAAAATAGGACAATGGTAAAGGGCGATCGCACTTCACCTAAATGCTTAATACGATCGCACTTTTTGCTGTTTTTCCTGCAAAAACTCCGCAAAATCGAATACTTCAGCCACTAACTCGTCAGGTAAATTATTTAAAACCGACAGTAAATGCTCTCGAATCCCCATCATTTCGTCGGCAGATTTTACTAATTGCAACTGATGCGGATAAACTGTTTCAACACCAATCGTTTCCATAAATGCGCCCGGTTCATCCTGAGTAGCAGGCACAAAATCCCCGCCAACTTCTGCTTTCACCCATCCCCCAAATAATTCTACTAAATAAGCTTCACCGTTCTTGAAAACCTCAACAATTGTCCCGGCTGTTTGTGGCGGTGCAATCTCGCCATCAGCGAGGGCGACTCCTTCGGTTAAAGTCACTGCATCCAATAACTGAAATTTGCTCATTGCTGTCTCTCAAAGTAACAAGAAATCAGGACACGGCAGTGCCGTATCCCTACAATTAATAGGGCGATAGTTATATCGGCGAGGGAGGAAGATTGATTATTTTCGGGTAGGGAAACGGCACTGCCGTGTCCTCCGTTTTTTCTTAATGTCCCAATAGCTTATCCCGCAAATGCTTGATCCGATCGCGCAATTTACCCGCCTCCTCAAACTCCAACTTCTTAGCCGCCGCCTTCATCTGCGCTTCCAACCGCCCGATTAACTGAGGAATCTCATCCAAAGATAACTCGTTTACCTGTTCGTAAACCTCCTCCAACTGCTGAGAATTCAGCTTGCGCGACACATCCAGAAACGCCAAAATCGCATTACTCGATCGCTTTTTCGCGATCGGCTGCGGCGTAATCCCGTGCATCTTATTGTACGCTAGCTGAATCCCCTGGCGGCGATCGGTTTCATCGATCGCCTTAACCATGCTGTCAGTCAAATTATCCGCATACAAAATAGCCTGTCCCTGTACGTGCCGCGCCGCCCTTCCAATCGTTTGAATCAACGAACGTCCCGATCGCAAAAACCCCTCCTTATCCGCATCCAAAATCACCACCAGCGACACTTCCGGCAAATCCAAACCTTCCCGCAGCAAGTTCACACCAATCAATACATCAAACTTACCATCCTGCAAATCTTGGATAATTTCAATGCGTTGAATCGACTGAATTTCCGAGTGCAAATACCGCACTCTAATTCCCCTTTCCTGCAAATATTCGGTTAAATCTTCCGCCATCCGCTTCGTTAAAGTTGTCACTAAAACTCGCTCGTCCCGACTGACTCTCTCCTTAATTTCCCCCAACAAATCATCAATTTGTCCTTCCGTCGGACGCACGAAAATAGTCGGATCGATTACTCCCGTAGGGCGAATAACTTGCTCCGCAACTCTGCCTTCCGATCTTTCCATTTCCCAATCACCAGGCGTAGCAGAAACAAAAATGCACTGATTCTCTTTTGCCCAGAATTCCTCAGCTTTCAAAGGGCGGTTATCGGCCGCGCTGGGCAACCTAAAACCGTGTTCGATCAACACTTTTTTCCGCGCTTGATCGCCGTTGTACATCCCCCGGATTTGCGGGACTGTAACGTGGGATTCATCTATCACCAACATCCAATCTTTAGGGAAATAATCAATCAAACATTCTGGCGGTTCCCCCGCATTTCTGCCTGCTAAATGCCGCGAATAATTCTCAACTCCGTTGCAGTATCCTACCTCGCGCAGCATTTCCAAATCGTAGCGAGTGCGCTGTTCTATTCGCTGAGCTTCTAATAGTTTACCCTCTTTTTCAAATTCTGCCAGTCGGTCTTCTAATTCGAGTTCTATTCCTTGACAAGCAGCTTCTAATTTATCATCAGCAGTCACAAAGTGGCGGGCTGGATAAATATTTAAAGCGGTTGTACTTGCCAGGATTTTACCAGTTACGGGGTCAACATAGCGAATGGCATCGATTTCGTCGCCGAAGAATTCGACGCGAATAATTCTATCTTCGTAGGCGGGGCCGATTTCTACAACGTCGCCTTTGACGCGAAATTTGCCTCTGCCTAAATCGATGTCGTTGCGACTGTATTGGACGTTGACTAAATCGCGCAAAACTTGCCGCTGGTTGACTTCCATTCCTACTTGCAAAGGAATAGCAGCTTTTAGGTATTCGGCGGGCATTCCCAAACCGTAGATGCAGCTAATTGATGCTACGACAATTACGTCGCGGCGTTCAAAGAGCGATCGCGTGGCGGAGTGTCGCAGCATATCGATTTCATCGTTAATTGCTGCGGTTTTTTCTATGAATGTATCGGTGACGGCGATGTATGCTTCAGGTTGGTAGTAGTCGTAATAACTGACAAAATATTCGACTGCATTGTTGGGAAAAAAATTGCGGAGTTCGTTGCACAGTTGAGCTGCCAAGGTTTTGTTGTGTGCTAGAACTAAGGTTGGCCTGCCGATTTTTTGAATAACCGAAGCAATGGAGAAGGTTTTGCCGGTACCTGTAGCACCGAGTAAGGTTTGAAATCGATCGCCCGCTTGGATGCCTTTGACGAGTTGCTCGATCGCTAGCGGTTGGTCGCCTGTGGGCTGGAAGGGCGCTTGCAATTGAAAAGATGCTGCCGCAGTTACCATAGGAAAATGTAGCTATTACCAATAAATCTTAACAAAAATATAGGGATTCTGCAATTTCGTTCAGAAAATAGTTAGACTTTGTAATACTATTTTAATCATCGGCCGCAATAGAAAGCAGAAAGCCCAGAAAAGCAGTTGTCCGAACCCAGCAATCAACCCCCAGCAATTAGCAAGGAAAAAAATTATGGCTCTCACACCCAAAGATAAAGTCAAAGCGAGCGCCCGCAACAAAGGCACTACCAAGGCCCTACCAGCCACCAGCGAAGGTCAATCAGCGGGCATCCAACTTTATCGCCCGCAACTCATGCATGATAACCGCCCCGTCGGCCCTGACGATTTTACCATCAGCGAGACAGTCTCGATCTCGGGGAATCGCCCGATCGGCACCAGCACCCTGCACATCAGCGAAACCTACGGCATTGTAGGCAATCGCCCGGTGGAAGCCAGCGACTTGGAAGTAGTTGGTACAATGGGGAGACGCCCGATCGGCTCCAGCGCCATTCAAGTCAGCGAAATGTTCAGTATGTCCGGTGCTCGCCCAATTGGAGTAGGTACTCTGCACATTGACGAAATTTACTCCACAATGGGAGGAGACCGCCCCATTGCTTCAAATGAAATTGACGACAGCTCGACTTTAATGGGCTTCTTAGATTAATCAGTCATTAGTCATTAGTTATTGGTCATTGGTTTTTTACTGTTAACTAATGACTAATAAAACATTTGTAGGGAAATTGAGCGCGATCGCTATTGAGCAATTAAATCATCGAAAATGATTTATTTAACCCGGCAAATTTCCACAATATTTTCGCCATTTTTAAGTAGATCGACTGCATCAGGAAAAGCACCAGTGAAAATGCGTTGCAAATCTCTATTCGTAATGTTACCGCAGGTTAGCCAAAGAATTTGTGGTGGACTACCAAGGCGAATTAATAAATCCACAAAATCTCGATCCTTAGTTATGATAACTGTACCTAAGCCGTTGGTACGAGCCGCATTAAATATCTCAATATCCTGAGCATCCTGCAGCCCGAGCTCTTGCAATGTAACAGCGTTAACACCGAATGTTTGGGTTAACCATTTCGCCAAACTTGGAGGGAATTGAGCATTTAACCAGAAAATCATACTGCGATCCTGGGGAAATCTATGCTGAGAGATGCAAAAAGCAGACACGCTTGAATGTCTTCTGGTTCCAAATCGGGGAAATCAGCTAGAATCTCGCTAGCTGTTACATGATCTGCTAGAGTTTCTAAAATGTCGCTAACGCGAATTCTCATGCCGCGAATACAGGGGCGACCGCCACATTTACCAGGTGTTTGAGTAATCCTTTTAAGCAATGCAGTTCTATCAGTCATATCTTTAATTTCTCGTTTTCCGATCGATTAACTGTGATAATTCAGGTTCAACGGTTTTTGTGATGGCGTTCTGGAGTCCGCAAATTGGAGCCTGTGCAAGTCCGCACTGCGAACCGTTTTTATTATGGTAATCGATCAGGCATGATATGACCGAAAGCATCCAGGATACAAGCCCCCGCATTCATCCGTGGAGAAATAAAAAACCTGTATCCGATGAAACTTGCCCCCCGAATTTATCCGTGGGGTCAATGCTTCAATGCTTCAATGCTTCAATCTAAAATCTAAAATCGATTGACCGATCGCTAATTTCGCGGAGGTTGATATTTGCTCAGTAAATCAGCAAAGTGCTTGTAATCTACAGGCTTCCTTAAATACTCCGCCGCTCCTAATTCCAAACCCTGATTTTTGTCGTCCAAAAAAGTCAACATAATCACCGGAATATCCGCTAAATCCGGATCTGCTTTTAATGCAGACAGCACCGCCCAGCCGTCCATACTCGGCATCATTACGTCCAGAGTAATCGCATCCGGTAGCAACTCCTTTGCCAACTCAAGCCCAGCTTCACCGCTAGCTGACGATCGCACCTCAAATCCCTCTTTCGACAAACAGCGAGTGATTAAATCCCGGGCATCGGGATCGTCGTCAATCACCAACACCATAGCAGCATCCGGCAATTCCAAGGGTTGCGGTGCCAATTTGTCCGTTGTTTCCGGCAGCGATTCATCGCCTTGGGCTTCTTTCTGGCTTTTAACCGCAACCGGCAACCGGATAGTAAAAGTAGAACCGCAATCAAACTCGCTCTCAACCGTAATGTCGCCGCCCATCATCTGGCAAAACCTCCGGCTAATTGTCAGCCCCAAACCGGTACCGCCGTACCTGCGAGTAGTAGAATCATCGGCTTGGGAGAAAGCCCCGAACAGCCTCGATAACTGATCGTCAGTCAGCCCGATGCCAGTATCGGTGACTTGAAACACGATCGCAGAATTTTGACACCCAGAGTTCACGATAGAAAGTCCTTCAGAATTGTCAGGAGGCAAAACTTCCCATTCTTCTTCCTTCCAAACATTAATCGTAATTTTCCCTCGATCGGTAAACTTAGCAGCATTACTCGTCAAATTCAACAGCGCTTGTCGCAACTTCGAGGAATCAGAATATATCGTGCCAATATCGCGATCGCAATTGACGATCAAAGTGTTGCCATTTTTCCCCACCAGCGGTTGAACCGTAGTCACAACCTGCTCGATCAACTTCCACACATCGAAAGTTTCCAGAAAAAGAGTCATCTTTCCTGCTTCAATTTTAGAAATATCAAGGATATCGCTAATAATATTTAGCAACTGTTTGCCTGCAAGATTAATGCTTGCCAAATCCATCACAAACTCTTCTTCGCCTAGTTCGATCGCCTCTTCTTGCAGCAGCTCGCTGTAGCCAATAATCGCATTCAAAGGCGTCCGCAACTCGTGAGTCATATTTGCTAAAAATGTGCTTTTCGCCCGGTTGGCAGCTTCCGCAGCGTTCTTAGCAACTTCCAATTCGCGCGATCGCTCCTCTAGCTGCCGCTGCCGCACCTCCAAACCTTTGAGCAAACTGTTAATTTGCTGAGCC
Source organism: Tychonema sp. LEGE 06208 (assembly GCF_015207505.1). Classification (GTDB taxonomy): domain Bacteria; phylum Cyanobacteriota; class Cyanobacteriia; order Cyanobacteriales; family Microcoleaceae; genus Microcoleus. The sequence goes on along the minus strand of NZ_JADEWT010000059.1, from coordinate 26,807 downwards.
ATTGTATTGAGAGTAGAAGATAGCACCCCGATCGCATCATTAGACACCACAGGCGATCGAGCCGTCAAATCACCGCTCGCCATCAGTTGGGCAGTTTTCCGGAGCAAGCCCAGATTCCGAATAATCCCCGACACCGACACACAAGCAGCTATCCCCGCGATCGAACTCAAAACCAAAGTCCCCAGCAGCCAGTGCTGAGTGCGGCTCGCCACCAACAGAGTTTGCTCTACCAGCACCGCCATTGCTGCTGGGGAAACCCCCGCCGCCTCTACTGAGGCAGCCTCTATTACCACCAGATAGTTCTTCATCTGCACGGCCCCCATCCACCCGACTCCCGCCGCCATCCAAGTTATCAGCACCAAGATCGCAAACAGTCCGATCAAAGAAGCCCGAGTTCCCACAGAAATCCGCCTCGGAGCAAGGGCCGCTGCCCAAGGATAGTCTTTCAGAAAAGGATCGGGCATCAGCGGCGCGCCGGAATTCCAAATTTCCTCAATTTGACCGTCCGATCGCACCTTGCCAATCCGAGCAGTTTTCCAGGTATGCTGAGTTTTGGCATCTATTTTTACCTTGCCCGAAGGCGCGGCAAACTCAATATTTTTAGCAGCCTCCCTGACTTTAACTGCATCTATCGAACCAGCTTTTTCTACTGCTTGTTTCCAGAGATAAACGCCAAAATAAGCCGCTTCTATCGGATCGTCCGTCACTCTATTTTTTCCGTATCGAGCTTTATAAGCCTTGACAAATTGCTGATTTTTGGGTGTATCTACGGTTTGAAAATAATTCCAAACTACCAAATGTCCGGCAATATTTTGATACCCAATCGCCCGCACTTCCTCTTCTGCTATGCTCGCCGACATCACCAGCAAGTTTTCTGGTTTCAAGCCAGCTTCCCGCAACTTTTGGAAAAAAGCCACATTGCTGTCGCCGTTAAGAGTATTGAGAATCGCATCCGGTTTCACTGCTAAGATATGTGCGATCGCCTCATCCACCTTCCTCGAACCAAGCGGCAGATACACTTCCCCCGCCAACTCTCCCCCGAGTGCCGCCAGTTGAGCTTTCACAATCATATTTGCCGTGCGGGGAAATATATAATCCGAACCCAACAGAAAAATTTTCCGCTTCCCCTGTGCGAGTAAGTAATTCACCCCAGGTACAATCTGTTGGTTTGGCGCAGCACCAGTATAAAAAACATTCGGACACTGTTCTAGCCCTTCATACTGCACTGGATAAAACAGCAACCCGCCATATTGCTCAAAAGCCGGCAGTACAGCTTTCCGACTCGCCGAAGTCCAACAGCCAAATACCACCGCCACCTGCGCTTCTAGGAGCAATTGCTTAGCTTTTTGAGCAAAAGTTTGCAAATCGCTGGCTCCATCTTCTATCACCGCTTCCAAGGGGCGTCCGAGCACTCCTCCAGCAGCGTTAATTTCCTCAACGGCCAACAGCGTCGCGTCTTTAACAGAAATTTCGCTAATGGACATCGTGCCCGTGAGCGAATGCAGCACGCCTATTTTTATCGGCTCACGAATTAGGCCTGCTGCTTCGAGAGGGTTACTGCTGCTTGCTCCCATAGGGTTTTAGATACTTTTTACTAATAACAGAAATTTTAGTTCGATCCTGCTGGAAGTCAGCCTTGATGCTAACTCCTGTTTAGCAGATTTGTTCGGGCGATCGCCACAAAACTTGGGAATTGCCGCACCCTGTTGATTTTAACGGTCAAACTCGATCGCCTTGACCTCAGTCTGCACCAATCTGTCGCCTATTTCTCTCTTCATTTTGTACCGATGTCGAAACCGCCTCATCAAACAAACGACACAAGTCCATAAATGCGCCATACCCCAAAAATTCTTCCCGCACTCCCCCGCACTCCCCCACACTCCCGGCACTAAGCAATCTCACGCACTCAAGCACTATTCCCCTTCCCCTATAGCCTTTCTCAAAAAGGTGAAGAGCGATCGATTTTAGATACTTCGGCTTGCTTCGGCTACGCTGGCTCACAAGTCGCTCAGTACGAGTTTTAGATTTTAGATTATAGATTAGGAGATTGGGCAATTGGGCGATTTTCGATACCTCCTATGAGAGTTCTAACTGCTATATCGCGGTTTTCAAGCGTGGTGAGGTTTACCCTATGCCGGATAGTACCTCAGAGGAGAACTCGAAAGGCTATATCTCTCTTCCGGCAGATTCAAGTTTCCCTGATTTGTCTAACTATTAGATTAAGAAATAAAAACTAAAAACTATTCCCCAGCCCTAATCTCCCTTCAGGCAGAGGAAAGTCTCTGCGATCGCGCTTAGGATAAATCTAAGGTTAACCCTTAAGTAGCCTTATTAAAAATAAATTTTGCAAATAGTTGGGTGAAAACTAATGAATATTGAACCAAACGCAACCAACAGGGTCAGCGACCTACAAGTCACGCTACCAAAATCCAGAGAAACATTGCTCGGCGAGGAAACAGAAAAAGCCCTCGGCGAGCAGAAACAACACAATGCTGAAACTATGCGCGCTGTCGAACAGTTAAAAGAAGAACTGCAGCACAAAATAGATACAGAATGTCACCATACGCCCGATTAAAACTAATGCCAATATTTAGAGGGTGTGGGTAAGATACGGTCTTGCCCGCACCCGCTTTTTGAAGTTAGATAAAAGTCGGTACAATTCAAGATAAATTTAAAATTTTCCATTTTTTGAGTTAAAAAAAATCCTGTTCTCGGTGTACAAATAGGTTAGCACCGAGCTTTTTGTGCGACACTACACTTCGCTTGTTGCAGCTCGCAATTTAGGTCAAAAAACTGTCAGCAGCAAACTCGCAGTCTATCCTCAATTCAAGAATAATTTTTCCTAATTCCCTATTCCTAATTCCCTATTCCCTATTCCTGACCTCCATGAGATTCTGTACACTCCGAGTACACCAAACTTTCTTCCTACAGGTAGAGTGCAACTGAACTTCTTGTTCCCTATGATAATAAGTAGAAAGTGTAAAACTAGATACAGATAAGGAAAAACAAATGAGTCTTGAAGATAAAGCAAAGGCAACTGGCAAAAACATCGAAGGCAAAGCTCAAGAAGCCCTAGGCAATGTTACTGGCGACCCCAAGGACAAAGCTGAAGGCAAAGCGAAGCAAGCAGAAGCACAAGCTCGTCACGCAGTCGAAGATGTGAAAGATGAAGTCAAAAAGAAATTAGACTGATTCTAATACTAATTGAGAGGGTCTATAAAGCTGACCCTCTCAAATATTCAAACTGTTTTCATACCGGAGGAAAAAAGGTGAGTTTATTGCAGCAGAGTCGAAAAATAATTGCGGGCGTACTCTTGGTTTTAATGCTAGTTGTTACGACTTCCTGCGCCCCCAGCGTTTCCGCCCAAAAGCCGACTAATGTACCTGTAGCAATTGGCGGCAGTCAGGGTTATTACGCGCAGCTAGAACGCGGCAATACTGCTGCAGGTCAAGATTTTGGTCAATGGGTAACAAAGACTGCTCAAGGCTTAGTTCAGGATGCTTACGTGCGTGACAATAATAAGTTGGGAGTTGTAATTACTCCGCAAGTCCGCCCTAACGAAGTGAAAGATTTGGCGAAGTCTTTAGCTCAAGGTTTTCACCGCAATTTTCCCAAACAGGATGTAAGTGTTTTGATTTATGCTCCTGATAAAAAGCTAATTTTGACGGCGAAGTACGACCAGCAATCAAATCAAATTGAATACAATTCTTGATTTGGCAACAAAGTTTGAATGAGCGCGTAGCTTTAATAACATTTTGTAATTTTTGGCTGGCGAAATCATCGAAATTTGAAACATAACAGTTGTGTAGATTTGGAAAAAAATACCATGAGTAGCAGCGATAATTATAAGAGTCAAATCATGAAGGATTTGGCTCAGGGGAATAAAGAAGTGATGCCGGAAACAACCGGTGAAGAGTACGAAAATTTTGACGATTTTGCTCAGAGAACTTCGCCGGATCAGCGCAAACAATTATTCGGGCGTTCTCTGAATCACGACTCGCTAACGCCGGCGCAGTTGGAACCAGAATTGCAAAAGGCGATCGCCCAAATTAAGCCAAAGGAACTCGATGATGTGGCCCGCGAATTCCTCAAGCAGTTGGACAAGAGAGGATTGAACGATCGCCAATTGGAAAAGCAATTAGGACTTTCTACTCACCACGCCAGCCGCATGACTGCTGACGATGTTACCAAGCTGGCCTCGTTTACCTATCACAATCACCCGGATATTTTCCGAGATGTGCTCGCCCAAGAACCTAGTTTGATGAAGTTTTTGGGGAATCCAGTTGTGGTGGGTATTTTGGGAATAGTTGCTGCTAAATGGCTCAACAACCGGAAATAATCGAGCAAACACTTGCACTCTTGACTGCAAATCTTTTTGATGACAATTATATCTATTCCGGCTGCGCCGGAATGATATAGAGGACACGGCAGTGCCGTTTCCCTACCGCGATTAATTGTAGGGAAACGGCACTGCCGTGTCCTGATTTCGGGTAATATTAATTCCGATGCAGGTACCGGAATTGATATTACTAATTATTCCTCACATATAAAAATAGCTGCACAGCAGTAAACTTAGGTACACCTGACACTCCGCAAAATAGAATGTAGGATTAAGTGTTGCCTTGAATCAGAAAAAAAAAGATGAACTTATCCACTATTTGGCGAAAACTCCGCAGCCAGCAAGCCTTCTGCTTCGCTGCACTGCTGGCAGGTTGCCTGGTATTTATCGGTTGTTCCCCCGCCCAGTCAGCGGCTGGCAATTCAGTCGATCCCAAGTTTAAAGAGCAAGTCTTGCAGGTGATCCGCGAAAACCCGCAAGCAATTTTAGATTCGGTACAAGCGTACCAGCAAGAGCAGCAGCAGTCTCTCAAAGCTGCACAGGAGTCTTTTTTGCAGGCGATGAAAACTAATCCCAAATCTCCGATCGGGGATGCTCCTACCACGGGCTCGGCGGCGCAGCAGATTGTACTTTTAGAATTCTCTGACTTTCAATGTCCGTTTTGCGCCCGCGCTCACGAGACTATCAAGCAGTTTATGGCAAAACACCAGGACAAAGTTACTTTAGCTTACAAACATTTTCCCTTGACTTCAATTCACCCTCAAGCGCTGCCAGCGGCTAAAGCAGCTTGGGCTGCTGGGCAGCAGGGCAAATTCTGGGAATATTACAACGCTTTGTTTGAAGGGCAGAAAGACTTAGGCGAAGAATTTTACGGATCGATCGCCCAAAAGCTCAATCTAAAATTAGATAAATTCAACACCGATCGCAACAGTCCCGCCGCCGAAGCCGCCATTGGGAAAGACGTGCAACTGGCTAAACAACTTGGCATTGAAGGCACTCCGTTCTTTATCATGAACGGTCAAACTTTCTCCGGGGCTGTCGAGCTTTCTGAGATGGAAAAAATTCTCGCGAATGTCTCGAAATAATCAATCTCATTTCCGGTTGCATCGGAATTAATATTATCCGAAATGAGGACACTGCACCTGCGGTGTCCCTACAATTAATCTCAGTAGGGACAGGGCATTGCCGTCTCCTCTATATCGCAAAAAAGTGCAACCGGAGTTGACAGAAACGCTGCTATTGAATTTGGCAAATTGGAATTATACGATCGCACCAGCCAGCATTAATGCTGCGGTTTGACTGGCAGTTTAAGTCGATCGCAATTGAGCATTACTGTTTGTATGATGTTATAATATAGCCTTTCTCGGAAAGATGAGGTACTATCCGGGATCGGGCATAGGGCATAGGACACACCTCACTTTTTTGATAACCGCTATATATCAGTGATGGAGGAACAACCTCATGACACCCTTGATATCTCCAACCGATCGAACCAGTGGATTATACGTGCGTTCCCCAGAGGGAAAACAACTTGTTTTTCCCCTGAAACATACAGAAGTCCTAGCCCAAATAGCCGGAAATCTATCGCGAGTTGAAGTCTCGCAAACATTTGAAAATCCTTTCACCAAGCCGCTGGAAGCCGTCTATATTTTTCCGCTACCAGCCGAAGCAGCGGTTGATGAGATGGAAATTAAAATTGGCGATCGCACTATTAAAGGCAGCATCAAAAAACGCGAAGAAGCACAACAAATTTACGAAAAAGCCAAACAAGAAGGGCGGACTGCGGGTTTGCTGGAACAGGAGCGAGATAATATTTTCACCCAGTCCCTCGCCAACATCAAACCGGGTGAATCAATCGATGTCACGATTCGCTACACTGACAGTTTGAAATTTTTAGCTGGCGATTACGAATTCATTTTTCCGATGGTTGTCGGGCCGCGATATATTCCCGGTACGCCGCTGGATGAAACGGCTGCTAGCGGTAGCGCCCCAGCCCCAATGACAGTCAATTCGTCTACCGATATTGTCCCCGATGCGTCGCGGCTTAATGCCCCGATTTTGCCACCGGGAATGCGATCGGGACACGAGATCGGCGTGACGCTGGAAATTGAGGCGGGCGTACCGATTCGCAATGTCAATTCCCCATCCCACCAACTGCAAATTGAATATTTTGACTCACCTCAAACTTCCTTAGCAAGCGAGCAGAAAAACGGGCTAAGGGTGCGCGTTCAGTTGGGAAATCAAGATACAATTCCTAACAAAGATTTGATTGTGCGCTATCAAGTTGCGGGTCGAGAAACTCAATCGACGGTATTAACTCATTCGGACGATCGCGGCGGGCATTTTGCAGTTTACTTGATTCCGGCGATCGAGTACAAAACCGATGAAATTGTGCCGAAAGATGTCGTATTTTTAGTCGATACTTCCGGTTCGCAATCCGGTGCGCCTTTGCAGCAATGTCAGGCATTGTTGCGGCAATTTATTAACGGATTGAATCCAGCGGATACTTTCTCGATTCTGGATTTTTCCGACAAAGTGCGGCGACTTTCCCAACAACCGCTACCGAATACAGCAGAAAATCGACAACAGGTGATCGAATATATCAACAAACTGCGCGCTGACAATAGTACGGAAATGTTGGGCGGGATTCGGGCGGCGATCGATTTTCCCGCACCATCCGGGCGCTTGCGAACGGTGGTATTCCTCAGCGACGGTTACATCGGCAACGAAAACCAAGTTCTCGCCGAAGTGCAGCAACATCTCAAATCGGGGAATCGCCTGTACAGTTTCGGTGCGGGGAGTTCCGTCAATCGCTTTTTGCTCGATCGCATTGCCGAAATCGGGCGGGGAATCTCGCGGATTATCCGGCACGACGAACCTGTTAATGAATTTGTGGAAAAGTTCTTCCGGCAAATCAACAATCCGGTGTTAATAAATCTAGAAATTACTTGGCAGGGAGAGGGCGAAAGTCCGGTAATTTATCCCTCAGTTGCGCCGGATTTATTTGCCGAACAACCGCTGGTTTTATTTGGTAAAAAGGGCGATCGCGAAGCTGGAACGCTTCATATTAAAGGGGTTAGTGCAGGCGGACACCAGTACGTCCAAACCTACGAAATGAACTTTACCGATCCTGGAAATCCGGCAGTTGCCAAGCTTTGGGGGCGGCATCGCATCAAAGATTTGATGAATCAGATGGTGCAGTACGAAACCAAGGTGGAGGTGGAAAAAGTGACAGAAACGGCGCTAACCTATCAGCTTCTGTCGCAATACACGGCTTTTGTCGCCGTCAGCGATGATGTGCGCGTCGAACCGGGTACGGAATCGATCGCGATGAACGTGCCTGTAGAAATGCCGGAAGCGGTGGAATATGAGGGCGTATTTGGTGGCACAGGCTATGTAGAAGATAATGGCTGCACAGACTGGATGGAACAAGAACAAGAATTAGAACGCGGCATCACATTTAATCGCCTAGAAAAACGGGTGTATCCATTGCCCGCACCAGCCAGCGCCCCGATCGCACCGGCCCGCCCGCGCAGCACATCACCTGTAGAAGTCGTTAGCGCTGCGGGGTTGGATGAATGGGCGATCGATAGTTTAAACGAACACTTGGAAACTCTGACTGTGCCGCCCGGTATCAACGGCGAATTGGTGTTAGAAATTGTTTTCGATAAGGTGCGCGCCAGCCGCATAGTTGTGGATGCTGATGCTTCGACTTTGGCGGATGTGGAGTTGCTGAAAACGATTAAAAAATGGCTCTTTAGCTGGCGCATTCCTCACTTTATTGGGGATACAGTGCGCCTGACGTTGCGGGTGCGATCGTAAAACAGCTTGAGTTGCACAACAATAGTCTCCTCATTCCGGTCAATAATTATTCCGATGCTACCGGAATTGATATAACTATAATGTAGTATCAGCGATTTCTAAGATTTGGGACTGGTAGCGCAATTGGAAGAGCACTAGCGACATCATCGCAGAGGTTGGGAGTTCGAGTCTCCCTCAGTTCCACCTTTTTGGGGGCTATAGCTCAATGGAAGAGCGCTTTCTCTGCAGGAAAGAAGTTAGAGGTTCAAATCCTCTTAGCCCCACCCATCAATATCAAATCTGGATATATGAAGGGGTTTTCGCGCTCAATTTCTCAAGGGTTGGTCAAGATGAATCTCCCACCAGACCAATTAGAAATTTGCCTCAATGTTCTGCAACAAATTTCAGAAGATCCAGCGGTCATTGGCGAACACGATCGCTTCAAAAGTTTGATTGCCAAAATCTACAAACAGGGACGCAAAGGTTGGCGTCAAACTCAACAACAACAACGACGAATTGAAGATAGCCAACTCAAAGCATCAACCGTCATGGTGCAGCATCAGCACAAACAACAGTCATGCGCTGCGTTACCAGAATCAACAACCCGATCGCAGCATTTGCACAAGCCCATCCTTTGTTACATTTGCAAAACACGCTATACAGAAATTCATTTTTTTTATCATTCACTCTGCCCAAAATGTGCTCAATTTAATTACCAAAAACGACAACAGCGAACCCATTTAGTTGGGCGAACTGCATTAGTGACAGGCGGACGCATCAAGATTGGCTATCAGATGGGATTGCGACTGTTACAAGATGGTGCTAGGGTGATTCTCACCACAAGATTCCCCTATGACTGTGCTAATCGCTATAGTCTAGAACCCGATTTCGAGCAGTGGCGCGATCGCCTGCAAATTCGCGGACTTGATCTGCGAAATATTCCAGCATTAGAAACATTTGTACGGGATTTATTCCATACTGAATCAGCTCTCGATCTGATTATCAACAATGCAGCTCAAACTATCAAGCGTCCATTGGCATTTTATCAGCATCTCTTAGAGCGAGAAGAAGAAGCATCACAAATACTCAGCAACAACGCGCAAGCATTAATCCCGAGCGATAGCAATCTATTAAAGGAGCAATTACCTCGACATCAATCTATTTTACTCGAAAGTCAACCGAATTACAAAGCTCGCCTACCGGGTGCGATCGCTGATTACTTCCCGCGCGATTGCTTCGATGCTGACGGACAACAACTGGATCTTCGCCCCGAGAATAGCTGGTTGCTAAAACTGGATGAGGTAAATACGATTGAGTTACTTGAAGTACAGGTGGTGAACGCGATCGCACCCTTCATTCTTAACAGTCAACTCAAACCATTACTACTTCGTTCATCCTTTGAAAGACGATTTATCATCAACGTTTCAGCAATGGAAGGACAATTCAACCGCGACAGTAAAACACCCTATCATCCCCATACCAATATGGCAAAAGCAGCTTTGAATATGATGACGCGAACCTCGGCGGTTGATTATGCTCGATATAATATTTTCATGAACAGCGTCGATACGGGTTGGATTACTAATGAAAATCCCGATCCTAAGAAAATACGAGTTCAAGGAGAACAAGGCTTTTACACACCATTAGATGCGATTGATGGGATGGCAAGAATTTACGATCCGATCGTTCAAGGTATTGAAAACCCCGAACCTCCAATTTACGGTCATTTTCTTAAAGACTACGCCCCCTATCCCTGGTAGCAAATGATGATAAATACCGCTCTTCACTGTCCGTTACCCAATCCTATAGAGTCTTCCTCCGAAGTTGTAATCGAACTCAAATCGTTAATCGATTATCTCCAAACCGATCGACCGATCGCTCAAAAAATAGTCTTCCCGCGCGGCACAGTCATGCCCGATGGACGACTTGATTTGTGCAAGCAAGATTTAGGTGTAATGGGATGTCATTTAGTGACTGAAGCATTGGCAAACAATGATGCGATCGCTAGCTTATTATTGGGAACCAATGGTATTGGCGATCGGGGTGCTAAGGATGTGGCGCGATTGATTCAACGTAACAACCGTTTAGAGATTGTCTATTTAGGTTGCAATGCGATTTCATCGACAGGTATTGCTGCACTTGCCGAAGCGCTGACGCAGAATCAATCCATAACTGGTTTGTGGTTAAAACGCAATCCGATTGGCGTAGGAGGTGCAGATAGTCTAGCGGAAATGTTGCGTCACAATACAAGTATCCGCACGCTAGATTTGGTCAATACTCAAATAGGAGATGAGGGATTAGCCGCCATTTTAGAGGTTTTGACTTACACCAATCGTACTGTTGAACGGCTGTACTTGGGCGGCAATCAAATTCAGGAAAACCATGCTGCTTTACTGGCTAATCTTTTAGCTGATAATCCTGTGATTACTGGCTTATTTCTTAATGTCAATCATCTTGGCGATCGAGGTGTTACAGTTTTAGTGGATGGATTGGCAGAAAATAAAACACTGGTTGATTTAGGACTAGCTAGCAATGGAATTGGGGTAGCAGGGTGCAATCCATTATTAGCAGCAGTGGCAACCCATCCCAAACTTAGTAATCTGGATTTAGGTTATAGTCCTTCTACAGGAGTGTTGGGATCGCAGCCCAATCAGATTGGAGATATCGGTGCAAGTGCGATCGCCCATTCGATCGCACGTAACCAAACCTTATTGAAACTCAATCTTTGTCGAAATGGAATTGGCAATTTGGGAAAAAAAGCGCTCATTTCTGCATTAGAAATCAATCAAAAATTACGTTATCTGATTTTAGATGGGCAACCAGATCGACGAATTGAAGTTTTGTTAGAGCGCAACCGAATGCTGAATTTGGGTGAAGAATTACATCAGCCTCGTAGTGTTTCTTTAATTCAGAGTGTATATCGTTGAGTTTAACCCTTTTCATCCCACACTAACCTCGATCGGTATAGTGTGGGGATTCCCGTCTGTTTAGCTAAAAAGTCATGCAACAGTTTGTAGTGAGGACTTCAGTCCTTTCTTAAATCTTTTAGCCACTAAGGACTAAAGTCCTGACTGCGAACCAGTTTTATTCTGGGTAATTCGCCGGAAACGATCGCATTTTCAACTAAACAGCAGCCAACTCAGGAGTCGGGCGCTTGCTGTTGCGGATACCCTCGATCGCGCTTGCGTAATCCTTCGCCTTAAACACAGCAGAACCCGCGACGATCGCATTTGCGCCCGCTTCCAGAACCTGCCAAGTATTGTTCGTCTTCAAACCGCCATCCACCTCAATCCAAGGATCGAGGCCCTTCTCATCGCACATTTGGCGCAACTGGCGAATTTTCGGCAGCACCGCCGGGATAAAACTTTGACCGCCAAAGCCCGGATTCACGCTCATAATCAGCACCAAATCGCAAAGTTCCAGCACGTACTCGATCAACTCTAGGGGTGTCGAAGGATTCAGAACCACACCAGCCTGCTTGCCCAATTCCCGAATTTGACCTAGGGTGCGGTGCAAGTGAGGCGAAGCATTGTGCTCGGCGTGAACGGAAATAATGTCCGCACCAGCCTTAGCAAAGTCTTCGACGTATTTCTCCGGCTCCACAATCATCAGGTGGACATCTATTATCTTGGTAGTAACGGGACGAATTGCTTCGACAATCATCGGCCCGATAGTAATATTAGGAACAAAGCGACCGTCCATCACATCTACGTGAATCCAGTCAGCCCCAGCTCGATCGACCGCCTGAATCTCTTCTCCGAGACGGCTAAAATCGGCTGATAATATTGATGGAGAAATAACGATCGGTTTTTGAGATTTGGTCATGGCTAAGTCTGTTCTCCTGTCTGCGGTGCTGTATCCAGTTTATCAAAATACGGCTCTCCGGGTCGAAAAGTTGCTCGCGGGCGATCGACCGCCAGCAATCACCGAAAAATTTTGCCTCTGACAGACAACGTTTGTGCAAAACCAGCCCTGCTGCGAATTTTGGTCTGCGAGCTCAATTTTCTGTCAAACCAATAAATTTTGTGCAAAACTAGACCTCCTGTAAATTTTGAATGCAAATTATGAAAAATACACATCCCTTAGACAATCCTGAACTCGATCGGGCAAGTCTGTTTGTATTAATGATCCCAGTCATCGGCTTTTTCCCCGCCCTGTGGAATCTTTACCGGCGTCAGGGAACCCCCGAACGCAAAGCCGTCAGCCGCTTGGCAATTGCCCTTGCTGTTAGTTGGCTCCTAGGACATATTCTTTTAGAAGGTGCAGCGATTTCTGCGGAATCTCCGACACTTACCATGTTATTAATGAGTAGCCTGCTAACAACCAGTTATTTTATTGTTTCTCTGGGACTGATGGTTCGTCTGTGGAAGCGTCAACCGCTATGGTTGCCCGGAATAAGCCGCGTAGCCGAGCAAGTGGTCGGCAAACATTTATCATAATTTAGGGTTCTTTGAAGCCCGACCCTATTGATTGAGTGCAGTTTCCGCTTGATACTACATATTTCCGCGATGTTTTTTTATTTTTGTTGTCTGTGAGGAAGCCAGTGCCAGTTCAAAAAACTCCTAATCAAGACCCTATCCAACAATCAACCGCTCAACCTGCAACCAAAAAATCGAACCAGCCGCATCGAGGCCGTTGGTTGGGCTTTGGTTTTGGTTTGGCTGGAGTAGCCATGCTCTCAGCCACCGCCGGAGCGCTGCTAGCCGTCTCGCTTTCCACAACACCGCTTCAGCAACAAAAGTTGACTCCCGAAGAAGCGGCGGTGTTTTCTCAAGGCGACATGGCAAAGCTCAACATGAAGATGCCAGAACTGACTCGCCCAGTTAATATTTTAGTTTTAGGACTTAAGGTTCTGAGTTCAGACCTCGACGGCCATCCCGACAAGGAACAGGGATACGATGTCTGGCAAAACTCTTTTAAGGGGTTAACCGATACCATGCTATTGGTGAGGTTTGACCCTCAAAATAAAAGATTAAGCGTGCTTTCGATTCCCCGTGACACCCGCACCTATGTTGAAGGTAGGGGTGAAGTGAAAATCAACGAAGCTAATTACTACGGCGGCCCGGCTTCGTCAGCTAAGTCAGTTAGCGGACTCCTGGGAGGCGTGGGAATTGACCGTTATGTCACAGTCAATATTCAAGGCATCAAAAGCTTGGTAGATGCACTGGGCGGCATTACTATTAATGTCCCTAAAGACATGAAGTATACCGATGAAAGCCAACATTTATATATAGATTTAAAGGCTGGCAAGCAGCTTCTCAACGGCGAACAAATCGTGCAATATTTGCTTTACCGGCATGACGATTTGGGCGATATTGGGCGGGTGCAGCGCCAGCAATTGTTGATGCGGGCTTTTGTGGAACAGGAAGTTAATGTAGGTTTGCTTTCTCGTTTGCCGAAGATTTTGTCGGTGATTCAGTCTCACATTGACACGAATTTGAGTATAGAAGAATTGGTAGCTTTGGCTGGTTTTGCTACTCAAACCGATCGCGCCAGCGTGCAAATGTTGATGGTTCCCGGCAAATTCAGCGATCCTAGAGACTATAAGGCAAGTTTTTGGTTGCCAGACCAAAATGCGATCGAAACTATGGTGGCAGAGCATTTTGACTTCGGTCAAAATACTTGGACAATTGAGAATGCTGATGCGACTTTTCTGAAGGTGGCGGTTCAAGACAGTACGGGCGACCAATCGGCTGTTGAAGATTTTGTCAATACTCTGACTCGCGCCGGCTATCGGAATGTTCAGGTGTATAAAGCTTGGCCAGAACCGCTAGAAGAGACTACGATTGTCGCTCAAGACGGCGATATTAAAGGTGCCCGAGCGATTCAACAGTCTTTGGGTTTTGGAGATGTGCTGGTTGAGAGTACGGGTTCTTTGCAGTCGGACGTGACAATCAGATTGGGTCACGATTGGCTGAGCAAAAAAACTCAATCTGGAGGCGGGTTTAAGTCTTTTTAAACAGGCTTTTAAATTCCGTATTGGTAGGGACACAGCAGTGCTGTGTCCCGCTTTTTTGTGTTGGTAGAGAAGGAGGCGATCGCTTTTTTGTCGATGGACTGATACTATATTTTTGGGTGATGATGAATCGCGATCGCAATACCGATACTTCCCTCCGCAACCAGAAATGACACAATAATCAACGAGGGAAAGCTTAATATTTTTTTATAAAGGTAGAGTTGATGAACAAGGGTGCTAAAATAGACCGACAGCGCGAACATCAGGCAAATGAACGCACCTTTCTTGCATGGTTGCGAACTTCACTGGCTTTAATTGGTTTTGGATTTGCGATCGCTCGGTTCAGTTTATTTCTCCGTCAATTTCAAGCTACAGTGACTCAGCAAGAAGTTTCTTCCCCTCCCTTCTTCAACTCCGAAACTTTAGGGCTGAGTTTAGTCGTTTTTGGGATTGCGGTCATAGCCTTAGCAGCATGGCGTTACAATCGAGTTTTCTGGCAAATCGAGCGAAGTGATTATCGCCCTAATCGCGTACTCGTTTGGATTCTGACGGGAGTTGTGATGATTTTAGGAACGTTAAGCATTCCGTTGTTGCTGTGGCGAGATCGCGCAAATATAGCTCCCACTTCAACTCCTAAAAACTCTCAATTGTAAGTTAACCCGATCGCTCAGTTAAAGTCAAAACAACCGCAACCATATCATCGATCGGGTTAATCGCGATCGCCCACAGGTAAACTCAGTATAAACCCTGTTTGACCCAGGATTGCAGCATCTAGTTGAATATCGCCGCCGTGGGCCCGTGCGATTTCCCTTGCTAAACTTAGCCCCAATCCCGATCCTTCTATTTTTTGGATTTGACTGGAGTCGCCGCGATGGAAGCGCTCAAAAATTAGCTTGCGCTCGCTTAAAGAAATATCTTGAGAACTATTGACAATTTTCACAATTACTCTTTTTTCGTGACGCTGGGCTTGTAATCGGAGCCAACCCTTCGGTAAATTATATTTAATAGCATTCCCAACTAGATTTTGCAAAACCTGCACCAGCAAATCGCGATCGCCCTGTATATATAAATTAGGAGCAATTTCCATTTCCACATCTAAATGTGGTGCTAACAGTTCCATATCTTCGGAAATTTCCGATAGCAAAGCCGACACATTCACCTCAACCAAATGTAAACCCATACGTCCGGCATCGGCTAGAGAAAGTAAAAGAAGTTTGCGGGTAATTTCACTCAAGCGGTGCACTTCATCCAATAAATTACTTATAGTTTGCTGCACTTGAGAACCAGATTCAACTTGATGCAAAGCCAGTTCTATTTGCCCTTGCAAAATTGCCAGCGGAGTCTTTAATTCGTGAGCCGCATCTCCACTAAAACGAGAAGCTTGCTGAAAACTCCGTTCCAGACGTTCTAACATCTGATTGAACACAGAAATTAATTCTAAAAATTCAATATCCGTCGAACCAACAGGGACGCGCCGATCTAGTCCTTGTACGGTGACATTGCGAATAGCCATCGTGAGTCGCCCAATGGGATACAGAATACTCCGCGATATCAACCACGCTCCACCTGCTACGAATAACAGCACTACGGGAATAGAAATTAGAAAGATATTGCCAATCGATGTCATTTCGAGATCGATCGCCTGTAAGTTAACAGCGATTGCTATTTGAGTCCGAGGAGAATGAATCGCACCCACACGCCAAACAGTTGTGCTAGTACGCTGCGTTGCTAGCTGAGTCTGGAAAACTTGAAGAAAATCGGGTCGAGCGAATGGAGGAGGTCGATCGCGCGGAGGTCTTCTTTCTCTCGGTAAGAATGAATCAATTCCATTGGGAGGTGGAGGGGGAGGCTCTAATTCAAAAGGTATTCTATCAGGATCGGGAGGCGGTTGAGGCAGCGATTGCCACAGTGATTTTGCATCAATTCCATCTTGCCACTGCCTCGATTGATAGAGCAAATTACCGTCTCTATCATTCACCAGCAAAGCCACAGCAGTTTCTCCATTCATGCCCAAAATTAATGGCAAAGAATTAGCATAATTATCCCATTGAGTTGATTGCGGGCGAGTAGATTGGATTAACTGATTCTTAATTTCAGCATCAAGACGTTTTACCTTAGCATCGTAAATCAACCACCACGAAACAATACTAAAGCCAATTATAGAAATACTTGCCAGAACAGCAGAGAATAGAGTAATCCGAAAGCGAAAAGATTGCAATTTCATGATGGGGAATCTGGTTTGCGAAACCGATAGCCAACACCGCGCACGCTCTCAACCCATCCCGTACCGCCAATGGGTTCAAGTTTCTTGCGAATGCGTTGAATACAGACATCTACCACATTCGTATTTGGATTAAAATCATAGCCCCAGATATGTTCGAGGATTTGAGTGCGGGTGAGTACCCTACCGGGCGATCGCATCAGATATTCCAACAGATTAAACTCGCGGGTTGTCAGTTCGACTGTATGGGAATCGCAGGTAACTTCTCGGAGAATGCGATCGAGTTTAACAGGGCCAACACTCAGAATATTTTGCCCGCTTCCAGAAGCACGCCGCACAACAGCATAAATCCGAGCAACTAACTCCTCAACAAAAAACGGTTTAGCCAAATAGTCATCAGCACCGAGATGCAAGCCTTCAATGCGATCGTCTAATTCATTGCGAGCCGTCAATAAAATCACAGGTACATTGCGCCCCGCTTTTCGCAAAAGTTTGAGGATAGATAATCCATCTTTTCCCGGTAAAACAATATCAAGCACGATCGCATCGTACTGATTATCCATCGCCCGCCCGTAGCCATCGTTGCCATTATCGCAATAATCCACAACAAAGCCTTGTTCTTTCAAGCCGATACAAACAAAATTAGCGATTTTTTCTTCATCTTCAACGTATAGAACATTCATAGATTTAGATCGAGTTGGGCATTGGGCGGAGCGAAGCGGAGGGATTGGCCCGCGCAGGGCATTGGGCGGAGCGAAGCGGAGGGATTGGGCGGAGCGAAGCGGAGGGATTGGGCATAGTTTCTTTTTCAGTGGTGATTATACCGTCATCATTGATTGAACTAAATTACAAAACTGTAATCCATCCACAGTGTGGCAGGTAATGTTTTGGGAGTTTAATTTAGCTGTCAACATTTTTGGATTGGCGATCGTAACTCTCATGAAAATTGCTTCACTACTCGCGTTACCCGCTACAGCTTTGCTGCTGGGATTTAGCAGCTTGACTTTTCCCGATCGAACTACAGCTAATTCTAATACTGTACTAGCCCAGAGCCAGCCCGAACCCAATCAAGAGCGCAGACATCCGCCCCGTATAGATTTTGCCGCTGCGGCCAAACAATTAGGAATCACCGAAGCCGAGTTAATCGAAGCATTGGGGCTACCAGCCAAACCGCCCGAACCACCTGAAAATAATCGCCCGCCGGGCCCACCGCCCCCTCCTCGTTTAGATATTGCCGGTGCAGCGAAAAAGTTGGGAGTCACCGAAGCACAGCTAATCAAAATTTTGGGCATTCCACCGCGTCCATCGGGCGATCGTAACATACCTGACAATTCAGAAAAACGGTAATTTTGCAGATTACAAAACTGTAATCCCAGCACAGAGATAAATGTCATGTTGAACCAGCTTAATGATTGTAGCGACCAAAGCAAAAGGCGATCGAGAATTCATTTCTTGAGCCTGACAACTGCTTTCAACTTAGAAAAATAATCGAGGTAATTACACCATGCCACCACTATTTCCCAATCCTAATTCAATTAATGCACCGGGCAATCCTCCACCTCCAAATCAAGGCGCACCGGGCAATCCTCCACCTCCAAATCAAGGCGGACAACTTACCAATTCTGCTCTACCTCCCCAAAACCCAACTCCACCCGCACCGCCAGCCAACAGTATCAACACCACAACAGGAAACGACAATATTACCGGAGATAGTTTAGACAACTTCATCCTAGGGAGTAGCGGCACTGATAGCATCCTTGGAGGATTAGGCACGGATACAATCAGCTATCTTTCCCTCAGCAATGGCATTACCCTTGAGGCTAAAGGCATTGTATACAAAGGCGCAGCCGGCACAGACAGCCTTCAAAGCATCGAGCAAATTATTGCTCCTTTGGGGCAGATTAACACCATCGATGCTTCCACAGGTAGCGGCACAGCTTCTATTAATGCAAATTTGTCGCAGAATAGTTTAGCAGTTAACAATTTACCCGGTATCGGCACTCTGAATTTTACTGTAGAGAATTTCGCGAATGTCACGGGCACGCCCAATGTAGATGTGATTACCGGCAATAACCTAGACAATTATTTAATAGGAGGAGCGGGTAACGACACACTTTCGGGTGGACGTGGCAATGATACGCTGATTGGAGTCAATCCATCGAGTGCTACACCAGGGAGTAATGAAACGGATTTACTGATTGGTGGTAGGGGTAGAGATGTTTTTGTTCTCGGTGATGCCGCAATTAGCTACTATCAAGGAACAGGAGTTGCACTCATTCAGGATTTCCAACAGGGAATCGATCGCATTCAGTTACATGGGAGTATTTCCAACTACAATATTGTTGGTAACTCCATCAATTTAGCTGGTACATCTGACCAAATAGCAGTAATTCAAGGCGCCTTTACCCCTGATAGTTTCATATTCGTGTAATCTCAATTCCGGCTGCACTCAGACATGATACCGAGGAAACGGCAGTGCCGTTTCCCTACCCAAAATAATATTGTAGGGAAACGGCACTGCCGTCTCCTAATTTCTTCTTCCTACTTCTTCCTTCGTGTTCTTCGCGTCTTCGCGGTTCAATAATACTTATGATACCGAGGAAACGGCAGTGCCGTTTCCCTACCCAAAATAATATTGTAGGGAAACGGCACTGCCGTCTCCTAATTTCTAATTTGCTGCAATTACCGATCGCCCTTTAATCCAATCAAGTAAAATAGGATTGACCAATTCCGGCGCTTCATCCTGCGGACAATGGCCCACTCCCTCCAAAGGAATAAACTTTTCAACAGCCGGAAACTTCGCCAATTCTCGCCCCAGGGCGATCGGCTCCCAAGGGTCATTTGCGCCCCACAAAATCAAAGCCGGACAGCTTAAACGAGGCAACAAATCCTCCGGTAACGGGCCTTGAGAATAGCTGATAAATGCCACAAATACATCCACAGCGCCGCTATCTCGCGCTGGTTTTAACAAGATTTCTACAAGTTCGTCGGTGACAGCTTCCGGCTGGTGATAGGCTTGCAAAAGCACTTTTTTGACTGTTTTTGGCGTGGCTAATTGTTTGAAAAATAATTGACTTATCCACTTGACATTTAAAACTTTTTGTGCAATTGGCGCTCCAAAACTGCGATACCAAGGCATTTCGGCGCGCTTGCGATCGTGCAGCAAGCGCAGGGAACAATTGAGTAAAATTACGCCAGAAGCAATATCGGGAAAATCCACAGCGGCTTGCATAATTGCTACACAGCCGATCGAATTTCCCACCAAAAAAGCCTGCCCACCCGCAACTTCCCGACAAAAATCAGCAATTAACTCACCCCAAGTTTCAAAAGTATAGTCAATCTCAAACTTGGGCGCGGGCTTAGCAGAACCGCCAAAACCGATAAGATCGATCGCAAAACAGCGACAACTAGCAGCCAACACAGGCAAATTCTTGCGCCAGTGGCCCGAAGACGCGCCAAAACCGTGAACAAACACCACCGCAGGGCCCTCGGTTCCCGCAGCCTGGTAACAAATCGGAAAACCTTTCCACATCCAGATTTGAGGTGCAGCAAGTGTTGACAGAGTGGGAGTAGAAGGTGTCATGGGATTTTAGATTTTAGATTGGGCATGGGGCATGGGGCATGGGGCATAGGGCATAGGGCATGGGGCATAGGGCATAGGGCATAGGGCATTGCTAGCTGCTGCCTAATGACTAATGACTAATGACTAATGACTAATGACTAATGACTAATGACTAATGACTAATGACTACTTTGCAGTTAGAGCCGATACTATGCCACCATTAAAGATGCTGAATTTTTTGCCTTATTGAAATTTCCCCTATGCCACCGATCATTTCCACTGCTGTCGTACCCTTTCTCGGTTCCGAAATTGTACCCGACTACGACACAGCCAAAGTAGTAATCTTGCCAATTCCCTACGAAGCAACCACCACCTACCGCCGGGGGTGCGAAAACGGGCCGGCAAAACTGCTAGAAGCTTCTCACCAACTCGAATGCTACGACGAAGAATTAGATTCCGAAGTTTGCTATGATGTCGGAATTTATACAAAAGAGCCGATCGCCGACACCCGCAACAACCAACGGGTTTCATCCTCAGAAATGCTGCGAGTCACGCAACAAACCGTACAGCAGCTAATTGCGGAACAGAAATTTGTCATCTCCCTTGGAGGCGAGCACAGCATCACCGCCGGCATTGTGGAAGGCTACCGCCAAGGCTACCCGGATGAACCCTTCACCGTCGTGCAAATCGATGCCCACGGCGACTTGCGCCACGAATACGAAGGCTCGATCCACAACCACGCCTGTGTGATGCGGCGGGTTGTAGATATGGGCTTACCGACACTGCAAATCGGGATTCGCGCTATCTGTAAGGAAGAAGCCGACTTGATTAAAGCCAAACAGCTAAACGTGATTCGAGCTCGGGAAATTGCTACTCAACCGGATTGGGCCGATCGCGCCATTGCCAGCATAACAACCAAACGAGTATTTTTGACGATCGACCTAGACGGCATCGACCCGACATTAATTCCAGGGGTAGGCACACCCGAACCGGGCGGGTTAAATTGGTATTCGCTAACCGGATTTTTGCGGCGCGTCTTCGAGTCCTACGAAGTAATCGGCTGTGACATCATGGAATTAGCACCTGTTGTAGATTCTGTCGTCTCAGAATTTACCGCCGCCAAATTAACCTACAAACTTATTGGATATCAAGCGGCGGCTCAAGGTTGGCTAAAGCAAAACGAGGAATAAATCGCGAATTATGAATCAAAATAAGCTGTTGACCAGGTTAGAATCAAAGTAAAACCCAAAAACAGCCAATTTGATTATTGCTGAGAATTTCATCTTTCACGCTCGCAAATACTGCTCTTAACCTCCTGAAAACATGAGTTTACCAATCGAAACAACAGGTACTTCAATTAATGGCTACGCTCCCGATTTTGAACTGCCGGGAGTTGACGATGAAGTTCACCATTTAGCTCGCTATTTAGAAAAATTTCGGGCGATCGGGGTAGTATTTATCTGCAATCATTGCCCTTACGTGAAGTTGTATATCGATCGCCTGAAAGAACTTCAAGCAGCTTTTCAAGATCGAGAAGTTACCTTAATCGGGATTAATGCCAATGATGCAAACCAGCATCCCGACGACAGTTTTGAGAACATGAAAATTTTTGCAGCCGACAATCAACTCAACTTCCCGTACATCCGAGATGTTGCTCAAGATGTCGCCCACAGTTTTGGGGCTTCTAAAACGCCGGAAGTTTTTTTGTTAGACCGAGACGGCAGATTGCGCTATAAAGGTTTAATTGACGACAATGCCGACGATGCAGCAGCAGTACAGGTTTCTTATTTGCAAAGTGCGATCGACCAATTGCTCAAAGACGAACCGGTAGAACCTTCTATTACAGAGGCGATCGGTTGTTCTGTCAAGTGGCGAGAATAGGGATAACACGTGAAATTCGTAGGGACACGGCAGTGCCGTGTCCCTACCACTATTATTTAACGAACCGCGAAGATGCAAAGAGCGCGAAGGAAGAAAAAGAGGAAGATAGTTTTGTAGCAGTTTTGATATAATTCAAAATCAAAGATTCTAAACTATTTCTGATGAACCTAAAAAGAAAACGCATCCTTAACTTAATTATAGTAGCCGTCGCGACACTGGTACTGCTGATTAGTTGGAACTTATTTCAGAATGTTTCCCCAGCCGCAGCACGATACCCCAAGTTTTTAACTGTATCCGCCGCCATCAGTCTCTCGCCCGCCTTAACAGAAATCAAAACAGTATATCAAAGCAGCAATCCCAATACTACTATTACTTATAATTTTGGTGCTTCCGGCGCTCTAGAGCAGCAAATTCAGCAGGGAGCTCCGGTAGATATATTTTTCAGCGCCGGGACTAAACAAATGGATGGTTTGCAAAAAGCTAATTTGCTCCTTAACGAGACGCGCCGCAATCTGCTGACAAATCGCCTAGTTTTGATTGTTCCTAAAAATGGCGCTGTTTTGAGCGATTTTAAACAGTTGACAGAGGCGAAAATCAAGAAAATTGCGATCGGCGAACCCAAAAGCGTACCTGCGGGACAATACGCTCAGGAAATGCTAACTAAGCTCGGATTGTGGCCGCAACTCCAGCCAAAATTAGTATTGGGAAATAACGTCCGCCAAGTGCTGACATTTGTCGAAAGCGGTAACGTTGATGCCGGTATAGTCTACACTACAGATGCCAAAGCATCCGACAAAGTAACAGTGCGACTAACAGCGGCAGAAAACTTGCACTCCCCCATTGTTTATCCGCTAGCAATTATCAAAAACAGCCGCAATCCCGCCGTCGCAAAAGCCTTTGTTGAATTTTTAGCAGGCGATCGCGCTAAAATAGTATTTCAGAAATACGGATTTGGTCTAGCTCGTTAATTAGAAACCCGGAGGGCGGGCACGGGGACACCGCCCCTACAGTTGATTCTCTTCCTTCTCTTTCTTCCTTCGCGCCCTTCGCGTCTTCGCGGTTCGTTAAAAAAAATCTCATTCACAAATTATCCAAAACTGCGATAGTTCATCCAAAATATGGAATTTGACATATCTCCATTATGGATATCCCTAAAATCATCAGCCATCGCCACATTCTTTACCTTCTTTCTCGGAATAGCCGCCGCCCGGTGGATGCTTTCAACTCGCATCCCAGGTAAAGCCTTGATTGAAGGCATTTTCATCTCTCCTTTGGTTTTGCCGCCCACGGTAGTCGGATTTTTGCTGCTACTGCTGTTTGGTAGAAATGGCGCGATCGGTCAATTTCTTCTAAAATTTGATTTAACTATAATTTTTACTTGGCAAGCCGCCGTAATTACTGCCACAGTCGTATCATTTCCCCTGATGTACAAAACTGCTTTGGGGGCTTTTGAGCAAATTGATGCCAATCTTCTCAATGCAGCCCGCACTTTGGGCGCTTCGGAAGGGACGGTTTTTTGGCGGATTATGTTGCCGCTAGCGTGGCCGGGAATTCTAGCAGGAACTATTCTCGCATTTGCCCGCGCTTTGGGTGAATTCGGCGCGACGTTGATGTTAGCTGGGAATATTCCGGGACAAACTCAAACTATCCCGATGGCAATTTATTTTGCGGTGGAAGCTGGGGATATGAGGCAAGCTGCTATTTGGGTTTTGATTATTCTCAGTCTTGCTTTGAGCGTGCTGACTTTGGTTAATTACTGGACTTATTTACCAAGAATTTCGCCTCAGCCAAATCCTAACTATCAACGGCAATCGAATCTGGCTCAATTTAGCTCTCAATTTACCATAAAACCCCCAAGAAAACAACTGGAAGGCGGACTATTTTTAAATATTTTTAAACCTCTTTCTGGCTTTGCCTTGGAGGTCGGTTTTGATATCGGTCAGGAAGTGCTGGGAATTCTGGGCGCGTCGGGTTCCGGCAAAAGCATGACTCTGCGCTGTATCGCGGGTTTGGAAACTCCCAGCAGCGGTAAAATTGCAGTTAATGGAAAGGTTTTATTTGACTCGGCAGAGGGCATTAATTTACCTTCTAAAGACCGCCGTATTGGTTTTTTGTTTCAAAACTATGCTTTGTTTCCTCATCTGAATGTGGCTCAAAATATTGCTTTTGGTTTGCAGCATTTATCTAAAAGCCAGCAAAAAATTCGGGTCAAAGAACAGCTTGTTTCGGTGCAAATGTCGGGACTCGAAAACCGCTATCCCCACGAACTTTCTGGCGGCCAGCAGCAGCGGGTGGCTTTGGCGAGGGCGATCGCCCCGAATCCCGATTTACTGCTGTTAGACGAACCGTTTTCGGCTTTGGACACGCACTTGCGGAGTCAACTGGAACGGGAGTTAATGCAGGTTCTGGCTAATTATCGGGGAATTACTTTGTTTGTCAGTCACAATTTAGAGGAAGTTTACCGGGTGTGCAAAAATCTGTTGGTGTTGGCTGAGGGAAGGGCGATCGCCTTTGATAGCAAACAGAACATTTTCGATCGCCCGCGCAACTTCACCGTCGCGCAGTTAACGGGCTGCAAGAATTTCTCTGCTGCTAAACCGGTTGCTGAAACTGTCCTAGAGGCGATCGGCTGGGGCTGCACTTTGACTGTAGTTGAACCAATTCCCAAATCTCTAGTTTCTGTCGGAATTCGAGCTCATCAAATCAGTTTTGTTAGCGGGTGCGATCGCGAAAATACTATTGCTTGTTGGGTAGCCTCAACAGTAGAAACTCCCCACCGAGTGACATTATATCTCAAGTTGCACTCGCCTCCCCATGATTCCCAAGATTATCACTTGCAAGCTGAACTTTTCAAGGAAAAGTGGCGGGCGATTAAGGACAATTCTTTTCCCTGGTATGTTCATTTGGAGCCAATTAGGTTAATATTAATGGAGGCATGAGTCAACAGTTAACAGCCAACAGCCAACAGTTAACAGTTAACAGTTAACATTCAACAGTTAACAGTTAACAGTCAACAGTCAACAATTAACAACATTAAACCATGACAGACAAAGTTAAAAAAACCGATGCCGAATGGCAACAGCAACTCAGCCCAGAACAGTTCAAAGTTACCCGAAAGAAGGGAACCGAAAGAGCTTTTAGTGGCGAATATCACGACAACAAAAAGCCCGGAATTTATAAGTGTATTTGCTGCGGCACCGAGCTATTTAAATCAGAAACAAAATACGATTCCGGTACTGGTTGGCCGAGTTTTTACGCTCCCATTAACGAAGAAAATGTCAAGAATGAGTCGGATAACAGCTTATTCATGCGCCGCACTGAGGTACTGTGTGCTGTTTGTGACGCTCATCTCGGTCACGTATTCAACGATGGGCCAAAACCCACGGGCCAGCGTTACTGCATGAATTCTGCTTCTCTTGATTTCGTTCCCAAGGAATAAATTAAGTCCGCATTTCTCACCAAAAAACCCGGTTTCTGCCTTAACTTTAAGATTGCTCAAACAGAAGATTAGGCCGAGAAACCGGGTTTTTATCCGTTCCCAGCAGCCTGTTCCAAGCAATTGATGTTCAAAATGCACCCGTGCTGCTATCTTATGGTGGAGACAAAAAGAAAAAATAGTGGCGGCATGGGGATGGTTTATCAGCGGGTTTTGCTGAAGCTCAGCGGTGAAGCGCTGATGGGCAGCTTGGGCTACGGCATCGATCCGGTAGTCGTTGGATCGATCGCCCAGGAAGTGGCCAAAGTAGTGTCCGAAGGCATCCAAATCGCGATCGTTGTCGGCGGCGGCAACATTTTTCGCGGCGTAAAAGCTGCTTCTGCAGGGATGGATCGGGCAACAGCCGACTATGTGGGCATGATTGCTACGGTGATGAATGCTATCACTTTGCAGGATGCCTTGGAACAAGCAGGAGTACCAACGAGGGTGCAATCGGCGATCGCCATGCAAGAGGTAGCTGAACCCTACATCCGGCGGCGGGCAATTCGTCACCTCGAAAAAAAACGGGTAGTAATTTTTGGTGCCGGTTCTGGCAATCCTTTTTTTACTACTGATACTACAGCCGCTTTGCGGGCGGCGGAAATTGATGCACAGGTGATTTTTAAAGCTACTAAGGTAGATGGGGTCTACGATTGCGACCCCCACCTCAACCCCAACGCGCGCAGGTATCAAACCCTCACCTACGCCCATGTCTTGAACCAAGACTTGCGGGTGATGGACAGTACCGCGATCGCCCTGTGCAAAGAAAATAATATTCCTATTATGGTATTTGACCTCTCGGTATCGGGCAACATTTATCGAGCCGTAATGGGAGAATCTATTGGAACCCTTGTCGGAGGATTTTGTGAAGTTAGCTGAAGCAGAAGATCATATGCAAAAGGCAGTTGAGGCTACTCAACGGTCTTTTAATACTATCAGGACGGGACGGGCCAACTCCTCCCTCCTCGATCGAGTCATGGTAGATTACTACGGAGCACCAACTCCCATCAAATCCCTTGCCAATATCGGCACGCCGGATGCAACTACGATCAACATTCAACCGTTCGATCGCACAGCACTAACATCGATAGAAAAAGCAATTTCTCTGTCGGATGTAGGACTCGTGCCCAACAACGACGGTTCAGTTATTCGCTTGAACATTCCACCGCTGACAAGCGAAAGACGGCAAGAATTTGCCAAAATGGCCTCGAAATTTGCCGAAGAAGGTAAAGTCGCAATTCGGAATATCCGTCGCGATGCGGTTGACTCGATTCGCAAGCAAGAAAAAAGCAGCGATCTCTCTAAAGATGAATCGCGGGACTTGCAAGATAAAATTCAAAAGCTGACGGACAAGTATGTCGCCAAAATAGAAGAAGTTCTGGCAGCCAAAGAGAAAGATATCACGACTGTTTAGCACAGTTCAGTTATCCTAAAAAGCCAGTAAGCGAGCAGGCTTTCGGGCCTGCTCCCCAATAATTATTTTTTAGATCCGGTAATTCACCGGACATGGTAAGCTGTTGTGCATCCCAATTGTGTATGTGATTGAGGGGGAGAGGGGGAGAGGGGGAGAG
>NZ_JADEWT010000058.1 GCF_015207505.1 Tychonema sp. LEGE 06208 | reverse complement strand
TTGTTTATTGGTTATTGGTTATTGGTTATTGGTTATTGGTTATTGGTTATTGGTTATTGGTTATTGGTTATTGGTTATTGGTTATTGGTTATTGGTTATTGGTTATTGGTCATCAGTCATCAGTCATCAGTTAGTAAGCCTAGGCGGATCTAAATTTTAGAGTCAAGTTGGATGAGATTTTTCTGGTGGGGAGGGTGTATGACCGCCCAAAAATACAATTTAGATACTCAACAGCTTACAACAAAAACTGACTAATAACTGATGACTGATGACTGATGACTACTGACTAATAACTGATGACTACTGACTGATGACTAATGACTACTGACTAATGACTACTGACTAATGACTAATGACTACTGACTACTGACTAAGAAAAATTAACGGAAGGGCGGCGAGTAAAGCAAACCGCCATCTTTCCAGAGTTTGTTTTGACCCCGGTCTAACTTAAGTGTACTTTTCGGGCCGAGGTTGCGATCGTATATTTCCCCGTAATTCCCCACTTTTTTAACAATGCGGAGAGCGAAATCGTTCGAGAGTCCGAAACCTTTACCTAAGTCTCCTTCTTTTCCTAGCAAACGTTTGACGTTTGGATCGGTACTGCTTGCTGCAATTTTATCTACATTTGCTGAATTAATTCCCAAATCTTCAGCTTCAATCGTCGCAAAAATAATCCATCTCACCGCATCCGCCCATTTCGCATCGCCGCTTTTTACCGCTGGGGCTAAGGGTTCTTTTGACATCACTACCGGCAAAATCACATTGTTCTGGGAATTCGGTAGAGTTGTGCGCTTAGAAAGAAGTTGCGATCTATCGGAAGTAACACCTTGACAGCGACCTTCTTGATAGGTAGCAAAGGTAGCATTCACATCTTCAAATACGACAGGAGTGTATTTGACTCCTAATTTTCGCATTTGGTCGGACAAATTTTGTTCGTTGCTCGTACCTGTCTGCACGCAGATAGATTTGCCTGCAAAATCTTTTAAACTTTTGATGCCGCTGTCTTTTTTGACCATGATGCTTTGAGAGTCATAAAAGACAATTGGCGCAAATTCCAGTCCCGTAGTGCTGTCGCGGCTGGCCGTAAAGGTGGTATTTCGGCTGAGAAGGTCGATTTCGCCAGATTGCAAAACTGTAAATCTATCTTTGGCGTTGAGCTTTCGGTATTCGACTTTTTCGGGATCGTCAAATATTGCGGCCGCCACCGCCCTGCACACATCTACATCGAGTCCCGAATATTTACCTTTTTCGTCTACAAAGCTAAAACCCGGTAGTTCGCCACTGACGCCGCAAATGAGTTTGCCGCGGCTGACAATAGTATCTATCCGGCTGGAACCTTGTTGCGATTTGCCTTCACCAGAATTTGTTGCTGTATTTTGTCCGGTTTGTGCCGATCGATCCCGACAAGATGCTAGCGGTGCGACTAATAACACGCTTGCTAGCAACAGAAATCCCCATTTACGCATAGATTTTAGTAGAACGCTTTCCTGACGATCCTACCTTGTAGCTGTCGATAACTTTGCCGATCGCCCATTTACAACATCGGGCTGCTTCAAATTAGCTGTTGTCAACCGCGACAACTCCACGCAAACCAGCCGATCTTTTTTAGCCGGCTGCGGGCGATCGCCCTTCTCTACAATATTTATCCAATTTTGATTTAATCGGCTCAGAACCGATCGGGGGTCAAACGCTCCTCAGCTAAATCGCGAATTAGCGACAGCCGAGACTCGATGTACTCGTTCAACACATCTGTTTCATTGCCATTGAGCGCAGAATTTGCCTTCAACTGCTTCAGCAGCCACTGTACCAGGGTGTCATCGTCTAAATTGACTAACAGAGTGGCTTGGGTGGTCTCAATTAACGACCAGAGTTGACGTAACATGATTGGAGTCATAAAACCTCCTCAAGCGTAAATACGCAGTTAATGGGTTGGGCGGGCGAAAATCTGATCTTAGTCTTTCAAGCCGATATACGAAAAGTACCTTTTGAGCGATCGGCTTAATGATTATTTTATATTTCACCACAATAACTCAATTTAGTAGTGTCAAAAGCTACAACACACAAGATGTTATAAGAGTTCCTAATCTCGTCACATAGAAATAAATATCTTGATAAAAAGTTAAAAATCTTTACAGGCTATCGATGGCAGAGACTAATAGGAGGTATTTGCGATCGGGCGATCGGACCACTTCTGCATAAAATCAATCAAGTCCTAGGGTGCGTCGCCTAGCGAAAATCCCTAAACATATTCATAATCTCATAGATCCGCACCTTGCAAACTATCGCCCGTGCAAAAAACCCAACACTTCTTTTGTAGCCAAACTATCATGATTTTTTAGGCCCAGGCCCCCCTACAAATACTGTAGAACCTATCACTGACCAGCAGTCCACTTTTCAACCCCCGCCAGAATTATTTCTAATTCAGCGATGATTTTTGTAGCCCCCTCCAAATCGTTGGATTCGGCCAGAGTTTGAAGCTCAGCAGCCAAATCCGGCATTCGCCGCACCGCCGCCGTAGCGCTGACACCTTTAATTTGATGCGCGTGGCGGGCCAGCGCCTGCACATCTCCCGAAGAAATCGCCCCCTTAGCTTCTTCTAAATAACTGCCAGTATCCACCACAAAAGCTTGCAAAATTTCCCGCTCAAAATCTAAATCAGCGCCAGCAATTTCGTGCAAGCGCGCTATATCGACTACAGATTCTAGATCCGCTGCAGAGTTTTGGAGTTCCTCGCCCTGAAACTTGGGAGTTTCAATTTTTAACTTTACCGACCAATTTTCTAGTACAGATTTTAACTTTTCGATCGAAATAGGTTTGCTAATATAATCGTCCATCCCCGCCGCCAGACACTTTTCCCGATCGCCCTTCAAAGCATTCGCCGTCATCGCAATCACCACCGTATGAAGCTCCAACTCCCCCAAACCAGCAGCGCCTGTCGCTTCCAGACGGCGCAATTCCCGCGTCGCTTCGTAACCGTCCAAAACCGGCATCTGACAGTCCATCAACACAATGTCATACTTTTTGAGGGTCAGCATCGATAGCGCCTCAGCACCGTTATTCGCCACATCCGCAGCGCATCCCAAAAGTTTGAGTTGATTCAAGCCAACTTTTTGATTGATCGGAGTATCTTCAACTAACAAAATCTTCAAGCTGGCTAACTCCCGATTGTCAATAACTGAGGCTTGATTATTGGTGGGATTTGCCAGCGACAGATCGATTTCAACACTAGGGGCGATCGCATTCACCAAACAATCAAACAGCCGATGAGCTTTCACAGGTTTAGTTAAATAGCCGCTAAAACCGATATCTACTAAACGTTTCGCCTCCGATATCTGAGTAATAGAAGTCAACACCACCCAATGTGTTTGCTGCATAGATTGCTCAGCAATCATCAAACGTTCCAGACTTCCCGCCACCATTTCCGGTAACTGAATATCCACCAAAACAATAGCGTAAGGAGAATTAATGCTGACAGCTTTGTACAGAGAGGCGATCGCCATCCAACCGTTCTCAACCTCGTCAACTTCCATTCCCCACAAAACAGCCATTTTCAGCAGCACTTTTCGCAAGGTCGGCTTATCGCTAGCAACTAACATTTTTCGTCCCGCCAACACCGTTTGCAAATTCACGTCGCACGCTGTCCTCGCAGCAGTCAAATTTTCCTTAACAGCCGGCACAGTAAACCAAAAAGTTGAGCCTTGACCAAGGGTGCTTTCCACGCCTATTTGACCCCCTAGCAACTCCACCAACTGCTTAGAAATAGCCAAGCCTAAACCTGTGCCACCGTATTTTCTCGTCGTAGAAGCATCAACTTGAGTAAAAGATTGAAACAGCTTTATTTGGTCTTCTGTCGTTATGCCAATTCCTGTATCTGTGATTTTAAACAGCAGCAACAGCGAGGGATCGCTTCCGAGTTTTAACGGCTGCATATTCTCTAATTTTTTGCGGGCGGCACTGGCTGCCACCAACCCCGGAGGTCTGCCAGTAGAAACCTCAATTACTACTTCTCCTACTTCGGTAAACTTAATCGCATTGTTGATTAAGTTAGTGAGAATTTGCCGCAACCTCGCTGCGTCGCCTCTAATTTGCTGCGGCACGTCGCTGTCAATCAGCGCCACCAATTCTATACCTTTTTCTTGTGCGGGAGTTGCCAACAAATCCAGCACTTCATCCAAACAGATACTGAGGTCAAATTCGATGGTTTCCAAACGCATTTCTCCGGCTTCCAGTTTGGAGAGATCGAGAATATCATTAATGATTGATAGCAAATTTTGGCTGCTGAGTTTCAGCGTCTGCACAAAGTCTAGCTGTTCGGGAGTGAGATTTGTTTTCAGCAGCAAATCAGTCATTCCCATCACTCCATTCATCGGAGTGCGGATTTCGTGACTCATATTTGCTAAAAATAGCGACTTCATTCTAGAGGCTTCTAGGGCTGCTTCTCGGGCCTGCTGCGCTTGTTCAAACAAAGTAGATTGCTGAATGGCGATCGCCAACTGCACGCTCAACCTTCCCAGCAAATCCACCTCAGAATCAGTCCAAGCGCGCGGGCCACCGCACTGGTGAGCAACCAGCAATCCCCACAACCGATTTTGACTGGTTTCCCAAATCGCGATGTGCGATTCTGTTCCGGGAGTTTTCGACCAATTTTCGGCGATCGACTCTTGATTTTCATCGCCGATAAAAATTGGGACAACTAAATTAGCCCTTACCTGCAAACTCACCAAAAAATTTAGGTGGATGTCGCTCAAGCTTGCCGTATAAACATCTTCAATAGCTTGAATTTTACCAGCGCGGTACACCGATACATAACTTTCCTCAAAAGAGGCTTCTTCCAGCTTTCTGTCTAGCAGCGGCATCCAATCCTCGCCCACAGATTCCACAACCACAATCGCTGTTTTCTCCGACTCAAAACGATAAATTACCGTGCGGTCAGTCCCTAGCAAATGCCGCACTTCTTCTACGGCTGTGCTCAGAGTTTGAGTGAGATTGAGAGACTGCCGGACTCGCTGGGCGATCGCCGAAACGAGCCGTTCTTGTTCTGCTTGTTCCCGCAGCATTCTCTCAGCCTGCTTGCGTTCAGTCACATCGCGAATTACCACAGCAAAGCACAGCGGTTCGCTTCTTTGAGGATGCTTTACCAGAAAAGCATTTATCACCACATCTATGCGTTTTTGGCTGTGGAAGTTCTGCATTTGACCTTCACCTTGCCACTGACCGTCACCGAGCATTTTTGGCAAAATCTCTTGAGTAAATTCTTGTTTAAAAGTGTTACCTATATAATCCCATATCTCCGTATAAAGCATTTCCGAAAGCCGATCTACACCAACCATTTTGCGTCCGGCTTCGTTGACAAACAGCGTGTGGCCTTCGAGAGTAGCCATACCGATAAAATCGCTGCTATTTTCAATCAACGACACAAATTTTTGCCGTTCTTCTTCTTCTTTTTTGCGTTCGGTAATGTCGCGCTTGACGCAGACGTGACAAATTATATCGGCGCTGTTGTTCATCACAGAGTATGCTGCTACGTCGATCGCCAGCGTGCGCCCTTTTTTAGTAGAGTTAGTAATTTCGCCCCGAAAAGTTCCTGTTTTCGCTAAATTTTTGGTAATTGTCGAAAAGCGCTCCTCCGCCACCAGCGGCGGCGCTTCTGCTTCTAATTCTGCGTCTGTGTATTCTAGCAGCGATTGGTGAGCGCGATTTTGTTCCAGAAAAAACCCATCAGCATCGATAATTACGATCGCATCGTTGGAGTTTAAAAATATTTCTCGATAAAGTTTAAGTTTGTCCTCAGCTCGCTTGCGTTCGGTGATATCTCTTTTGACGCTGACGTAACAAACCACATCCCCAGC
Source organism: Tychonema sp. LEGE 06208 (assembly GCF_015207505.1). GTDB lineage: Bacteria > Cyanobacteriota > Cyanobacteriia > Cyanobacteriales > Microcoleaceae > Microcoleus. The sequence goes on along the minus strand of NZ_JADEWT010000058.1, from coordinate 32,542 downwards.
ATCATTGAGAACCGCAAAAGCCGAAAGTTCCGCCTCAAAGATTCCGGCTTGTAAAGCCTTAACACAGGTTATTTCGCCTCGATAACTCCCTGTTTCGGCTAAGCTTTGCAGCAGCGACGCAAAAGCCGGTTCTCCCATGTGAATCGCAGGGGTTTTTCCCCACAATTTCGATGAACTGTAACCCAGCAAAGCCGTGTGAGCTTGATTTGTTTCTAAATAATAGCCTTGGGGGTCTAAAATGGCGATCGCATCGTTAGACTTTAAAAATATTTCTTGATAAAGTTGCAGTTTTAATTCCGCTCGTTTGCGATCGCTAATATCCGTGAACAAGCCGTAGTAAACTATCTCCCCCGATGCTTGCATTTGCGGTTGAGAAGCTCCTTGCATCCATTTCAGTTTTCCTGACGGAGTAACAATTCTGCCTTCCCACCGCCAAGGCTGCAAACTTTCAGCAGAAATCTGCACCGAGTTGACAAAATCATCTCGATCTTCGGGATGAATCATGTCAACAATTACATGAATATCCTGCTGAGCCGCCTCTGGTTCTATTTCATACAATTCTCGACAGCCCGCGCTCACAAACGAGAAGGTCATCGAGCCGTCTGGATGCAAGTCAACTTGATATACCGTACCAGGTACGCTAGCAGTAATTTTTTGCAGTTTGGCTTGGCTTTGATTTCTGGCTTCCTCTGCTGCGGAGTGTTCTAAAATTTCCCTATAAATACCCAAAACCCCAAATATATTGCCCTCCGCATCGCGCAGCGGCAGTTTTTGCGCGTCAAAAAAGTGCTGTCTGTCGCCTCCAAAGACGATCGCCTGGTAGGGATTGCGAACCATCTCCCCGGCGAGTACAGCTCGATCTTCCTCGCGAATGCCCCTAACAAAGCCTTGGCGATCGCCAAATACGGCTGCTGCTGAAAATCCTAATTCAATGTCATCTTTCCCGATAATTTCCTCGACATTTTTGCCTAAATATTTCGCCAAACTTTGATTTACAAAAATGTATTTAAAATTTCGATCTTTGGCAAAAACTATGTCCGGCGCACAGTCCGCCAAAGCCCGCAATACAAATTCTTTAGTTTCCTCACCGACGGCAAAATTATCTCGATCTTTTTCCTTGACATTCGGCTTTTTAGCTGCTAAATTAATCAAAGATGTTGCACAAATTTCAGCGACAGTTTGGAGCAAACAAAGGTGTTCGATATTAAAAGCAGTTGCCTGCTCTGCACCGATAAAAAATACTCCCAACAATTCTTGACTTTCATCTTCGTTAGCTGGTGCCATCAAGACAGACTTAAACTGAGCAATTGGTGGCAAAGCGATGTTGTACGCCCAGTCCCGATTTCCAGCGAGCCATTCAACGCGGGCTGCTTGCAATCGTGCTTTAATTTTGGCTTTGGTGCGAGCAGTTAAAGGGTTTGACAGTGGTTGGAGGTATAGTCGATCGTCCGGTAGCGTCAAAAGTTCGTTAGCGTTAGCGAAGCGATCCGAAGGAAAGCCCGCCCCTACGGGGGCTGCGCCAACGAAGAGGATCGTCTCCGCAGGAATCAGACGCCCGATATGTTCGATACACGCAGACAAAATTTCCTCAGCAACTGTGGCAAGTTTTACTTTCACGGTAAGTTCGTTGAGAACTTGCAGTTCAAAAGTACGCTGGCGGACTTTTTCTTTGAGGCTGGCGGCTAGGATTTGCATAGTGATCACCACACAGGTTTCCTTATATTATAATTATTGATTTTCAAACTTTTTTAAACAATAATTTTAAAATATATCCGGCGAAAAGACAACTTTTTTAGATTTAAATTACCTTCATTCGTCACAAAATAAAAGTGCGATCGGGAGCGAAGCTGCAGTGCAAGACACCTGCTTCGCTCCCGCAGCGAATTTGAAAAGTGAAATTATCCCATCAAAATCACGTTATCAATAACGTGGATGACACCATTGTCAGCTTCGATATCTGCCGCGACAACAGTAGCGTTTTTCACTTCAAAACCGTCAGAACAATCAATTTTAATCGGCGAACCTTCTAAAGAAGTAACAAAACCGAGTTTTGCCAAATCAGCCTTCATAAACTTGCCGGAGACGACGTGAAACATCAAAATTCTGCTCAGTTGGGGGACATTCTGCACTAGCGTAGTGATAGTTCCCGGTGGCAATTTCGCAAAAGCATCGTCAGTGGGTGCAAAGACGGTGAAAGGCCCCGGACTTTTGAGTGCATCTACTAAATTAGCTACTTGCACCGCTGTTACCAGGGTTTGGAAGGAACCCGCACCTACGGCAATATCAACAATATCAGGCATTTTGTTCTACCTCGTTTGGCAAAAAAGTTCTATTAAGTATCGTAAACTGATGCGGGCAAGAATACCTACTGTCTTTACTAAAAAATTGGTAATTCGTTGAGGTGCTGGGATTTATCTCCTCTTTTATTTGGCGGACACAAGTCCGAACGATCGAACCTCACAATGGTTATTTTATAGGTATCATATTATTAACTAATGTGTAACTTAGTCGCGAGGCAATTTAAAGTCTCTACAAGAATACTGGCGGTTATGACACCAAAACCTTTGTTTCTAAATCTGTTATTTCTAAATTTAAATCCTCTCCTTTGTGAATACTGAAGCTGCCATACAAAATAGAAATTGCAAAAATGTCTGTATGAATTAAAGCTGCTTGACGGTGCTCGTCTTCACCCAAATGAATGCCAATTAAATCAGCTTCAGGATCTTGTACATCTTCAGGATGGAACACTTCCCAACTGACATCTCGGCAGTCATGAAATACTATGGTATAAGGCAAGCGGTCTCCTGTAGGATCGTAAATACATTGAAATAAAATTTCATTTCCCCACAAAGAGACATTGACATTGGTTACGAGGGATGTCAGTCCACCTAAATTAAGTAAGTTGTAGTCATCCGGCATACTAATTCCTCACTTTTTCTCCAGTATTGTGTGTACCCAGAATTGGGTTGCCAAATTCATCGCGTGTTTTGATCGAACTGCCGTCTTTGTCAAGACGCAAACCTTTGTTTATTCTTCTGCCATCTGAACCTTATCTAGGAGCAGGGGTGCGTATAACTTCACCATCAATACGAATATGGACTCGCGAACGATCGGCAAATTCGTATTCAAGATAACCACCTTTAGTAGTTCGGATTTCTGCACCCAGTCCGCGCAAAAAGTCATCGACTTCTTGGCGAGTCATTCCGGTTAAGTCTCCAAATTCCGATGCAGTTCCATATCCTCCAACTCCCTGACTCGGCACGCCAGTCTCCCCACCAACCATTGCTGATTTGAGTTTAGCACGGTTGGAGAATGGGAACCGCGCAGCGTCAAAGCAAATAGGGCGCGCACCGCACGCCCTATCAGCAACTAGCCTACTATTCTTGATTAGCCAAGTTGAACTTTAACCACGCGGTTCTTTTCTGCTTCCGCCTTTGGTAAAGTCAAGTTCAAAACCCCGTTTTTGTACTCAGCTTGTACGCTGTCATTTTGAACTCGTGCGGGTAGGGGAATCACCCGGCGGAAGGAACCGTAGCGGAACTCTGAACGGGTTATGCCTTTATCTTCGCTCTTGATTTCCGATCGCCGTTCGCCACTAATAGCCACCGCTTCTGCGGTTACTTGTACGTCCAAATCCTGAGCTTCCATGCCTGGGATTTCTAACTTAAGGTGGATGGCTTCGGGAGTGTCATTGAGTTCGGCGGGGGGGACGAAAGCCACACCGTTAGATGCGCGATCGGTCGCTGGTGTCAAGCTATCAAACAACCGATTCATTTCTCGCTGCAAGGAGTCCATTTCTCGCAAAGGTTCCCAACGAATAAGTGCCATAATTGATACCTCGAATCTCTTACGTTGTTAGAGGTTGAGAAACACTTGACTCAACCTGTATTTAATATATTCCAGCTTCCGCAACAGCGATATTCGGTTTTCCGCAAAAAGGGCGATCGCATTTCCGAACATTGGCGATCGTACTGCTAAATCATTACAGGCGCAGGTATCCGAGGGAGCCACAGCTAAACAATGTTAAATTTGAGATTGCATCGATAAGTTCCATCCTTAAATCTCAAATTTAAAGTCTGCTTTTTCTCAAGTCGGTCAATCCCACCGCGAATGCTGATAAGAAGCGTAGGTATCAAACAAAGCACCAACCAAACCAAAAGCTAGACCGATCGCCAAAACACCCTGCAGAGGAGAGCCACTGCCGAAAGTAGCTAAGAACTGTAAAATCATGTTTTCTCCAGAACGACCGAGCCCTTGGAAGCCAGGGACGAGGCTAATCAGCGCACAGCCAGTCAATCCCGCGCCGATCGACAATAAGGGAGCGACAAAGCTCAGCAGGCCCGTCAGCAGTAAAGAGCGAAGAAAATTAGGAAATATGCTCATAAGAGTCAGTAAATTCAGCTAAACTGCCGAAAGGTGCAAGTAAACAAAACTTGTCTTTTTCTACGATAGGCAGCGATCGCCCTCCGCAGCCAATTCTGTCAAAAATCTTAAATCTTAGAGAAGAAACTTGTTTAAGATTTGTAGATAGATTTCATTTTTGGCAGTTGTTCTACAGTCAAAATCCCTTGAGCACAACTACACAGTCGAGCCTCAGTTTGTGGAGTAAGCGGTTGTTCGCAGCAATTTTATTGGGCGGCCAAGTCATGCTGCACCTGCTGACGCGCAAAATTAACCGCCGCAACACCCTCGACCAAATGGCAGCAGTTGGCCCGGAATCGCTACTGATTGCTTTGCTGACTGCTGGTTTTGTCGGCATGGTATTTACTATTCAGGTAGCGAGGGAGTTTATTAACCTCGGTGCCGGCAATGTCGTCGGCGGCGTTTTGGCTTTGTCTTTGACTCGCGAACTCGGCCCCGTTTTAACGGCGGTAATCGTGACGGGACGAGTAGGTTCGGCTTTTGCGGCGGAAATCGGCACAATGCAAGTCACAGAGCAGATAGATGCCCTGCTGATGCTCAAAACAGACCCGATCGACTACTTAGTAATTCCCCGCGTCATTGCTTGCTGCTTAATGCTGCCAATTCTGACAATATTGTCCCTAGTCACCGGCATCATCGGCGGGCTGCTGATTGCAACGACAATGTACGGCATCTCTCAAACAGTGTTTTTAGAATCTGTCCGCCATTTCCTGAGTCTGTGGGATATTTGCAGCGCAGCAATTAAGGCTTTTGTGTTCGGTGCTTTGATTGCTGTAATCGGTACTAGCTGGGGTTTGACCACCACCGGCGGCGCAAAAGGTGTGGGACAATCGACTACTACAGCGGTGGTGACGGCTTTGCTGGCGATTTTTGTGGTTAACTTTTTGATGACTTGGATCATGTTTCAGGGGACGGGTTCTAGCGTACTCAAAGGCTTGTAAGCTAGGAAACAGATAAAATATGAATAATTGGCAACATTCGTTTATGTACCTTTGATTTAAACCCGTGAATACAACCGCCTCTGCGACCGCGCCCACAAATACGATCGAGCTCGCCCCGAGTTTTGCGATTCCCCTAGTGCTGGTACTGGCCGCCGTACCGCTGCTGTTCGTGCAGAAGTGGGCGAGTTTGCCACTTTCGCTGTTCGGCTTGTTTCTGATGTACCAAGCCGCCACCATCCGGCTGCAATTCACCGCAACGGATTTGGACATTTATCGATCGCAAAACTTAATCCGCCGCTTTCCTTACAGAGAGTGGCAAAATTGGCGGATATTTTGGCCTGCGCTGCCGATTTTGTTCTATTTCAAAGAAATTAACAGCATTCACTTTCTGCCGGTTCTGTTCGATCGTAAAATGCTACAGACCTGCTTAGAACAGCGCTGTCCCCGTCAAGACTAAAAAAGTTGTTAATTTAAAATATTTAGCTTTTCCGTACCCTCGGCCGAACAAAATTTCCCATGAATTCAGACGAATCTCCAACCCAAAAACCTCAAGAAACAGCAGCCGCTGACGGCGAACTAAACTTATCTGTGCATGAGACGGAGTACCAACTTCCATCTCAGATACCGTCCAAGTCGATCGCTCTTAACAAACCTGCCGCCCAATTCCCGCCAGAAACAGACCCCTGGGCCGAGGAAGAGGCCGAAATCGCCGATGAAGCGGACGCAGCAAGCGCGATCGACCAAATTCAGCCAGAAACAGACGATCGCTCTTTTGAAAGCGCGTTAGCGAAGCCCTCGAAGAGGATCGATCAAATCGAGCCAGAAACAGACTCCCAGCCAACAGCAACCGCCGCAACGGTGACAGAAATTTCAGAAAATGTTACCGAAAATGTGGCAGATCGAGTTCAAAAATTGCTCCAGCAAGAACAAAATTTGACAGAAAAAATTGCGGCGCTGGAAGCCGACAAAGCCAAAGCATTAGAAGCGTTGAGCGAGGCTCAATCATCGATGGGGCGTTTGGTACAAGACGGCTTGATTCAATTAGACAAGCGCAAACAAACCCTACAAATCGAAATAGAAAAACTCGAACGCCGGCGCGATCGAATTCAAAAGGAAATGCGGACAACTTTTGCAGGCGTTTCCCAAGACTTAGCAATCCGAGTCCAGGGTTTCAAAGATTATCTAGTCGGAAGTTTGCAGGATTTGGCCGCCACTGCGGAACTCTTAGATTTGACACCGCCAATCCAAGAAACGCCCAAGCAAATGTATGCGGACGAATCTGAATCCTCAGCACCAGTAAATCTGAGATTTGCCGAACCAGGATTTCAAGAACAAACCAAACAAATTCGCCGCATCCTCGACCAATATCGCACCCTCCCGGACTACTACGGCCCAGCTTGGCAACTCCGCCGCACCTTTGAGCCCATCCACGCGGAACGAGTCTCTAATTGGTTTTTCACCCAAGGAGGAAGGGGCGCTTTGCGAACTATGGGTTCGCGCTTGCAAAATATCTTGATTACTTCGGCGATTGTTTCTGTCCTCAGAAGCGTCTACGGCGCACGGGTGCGGACTTTGGTGCTCGCCAACACTCCCGAACGTTTGGGAGAGTGGCGCAGGGGTTTGCAGGACTGTTTGGGGATTACTCGCAGCGATTTTGGCCCGGAACGCGGCATTATTATGTTTGAGTCTCCCGAGGCTTTGGCTCAAAAAGCCGATCGACTGGTGAAAGATGGCAATTTGCCGCTAATTGCGATCGATGAAACTGAGGATTTAATTAGTTTGTCAATGCTGCAATTTCCGCTGTGGCTGGCCTTTGCTCCCGATCCGCAAAGTTTGATGGTTCCTAAGGATTTTTGAATGGGTAATTAGTAATTATAAACGGGTAATGGTAATCGGTAATTGCTGATTGGACAAGCAAAAAACACACCATTCCCGGTAGGGGCGGGTTGAGTTCAGAATCTATGAAACAAGCAACTCGATCGAGGCAAAATCCGCCCTCTATTTATGAAGGTAAAAAAACACATTTGCTATGGCAAATTGTAAAAATACACGAAGATTAAATTAAAACATGACTAGCTGGATAGTTTTAAATGGCGCACTTTTAATAGCAGCTTATCTGCTGGGTTCCATTCCGACTGGGTACACCCTGGGTAAATGGATGCTGGGAATTGATATTCGAGAGGTGGGTTCTGGTTCGACTGGCGCGACTAATGTACTCAGGACTTTGGGGAAGGGGCCGGGGTTGGCGGTGTTGCTGGTTGATGTGTTGAAGGGCGTAAGCGCGATTGTCCTAACCCGCTACATTTACTCTCTAGATTTTACCAGTCAGCTAGCGATCGGCGCAGGTGTAGAAAATACTGCCACTGTCATCCCTTGGATGGCAACTTTAACAGGCTTGTTTGCTGTTTTGGGCCACAGCAAGTCTATCTGGCTGGGGTTTACCGGCGGTAAATCTGTGGCTACGAGTTTGGGAGTTTTGCTGGGTTTGTATTGGCCAGTTGGTTTAGGAACTTTAGGGATTTTTGGAATTGTTTTTGCAGTGTCCCGAATTGTTTCTTTAAGCTCGATTATCGGAGCAATTAGCGTTGCTGGATTGATGTTTGCTTTACATCAACCGCTGGCTTATGTATTGTTTGCAATTGCGGGCGGCGTATTTGTGATTGTGCGGCACCGCAGCAATATTCAGCGCTTGTTGAACGGTACTGAACCGAGGATTGGAGAGAAATTGGAAACTGCAGCTAGCGATCGATAATCATATCATGTCCGGTTGATGACCATAACAAAAACCCTTCGTTCTTAGTGCGGACTTTAAGTAGAAAGGCGTAAATATTTGTAGTTGGGATGAGGCAGGAGTCAGGAGACAGAATGCAGGAGGGATTGGGGTTTGAGCCTCATTTATCTTTCTTAACACAGTTGTGTTTTTCCCCACCGACTTACTTAGTGATTGCGGTCAATCGAACGGATTTGATATAACACCTATTTCCCTAATTCTTGAGAACGCAAATAAGCTGCTTTGACTGCTTCTATCGTAGCAGATCGAAAGCCATTACTTTCTAATTTAGCAATTCCGGCAATAGTTGTGCCGCCGGGACTTGTCACTCGATCTTTTAATTCGGCGGGGTGCATTCCTGTTTCTTGTAATAGCTTCGCTGTACCGAATACAGTTTGGATTGCTAATTGAGAGGCGATCGCCCGTGGCAGTCCAGCACAAACTCCGCCATCTGTCAAGGCTTCGATAAAAATTGCCACATAACCAGGGCCGGAACCGGAAAGCCCAGTCACCGCATCCAGCATACTTTCGGGAACTTCCACGACTTCTCCCACAGCGCCAAAGATGCGTTTTACCAATTCTAAATCCGTTGGTTGCACGAGTTTGCCAGGGGCGATCGCGCTCATTCCCGCCCCCACCGTCGCCGGAGTATTCGGCATCACCCGCAGCACTCCCCGCCCCGGAAACGCCGGTTCTAGCTTGCTGAGCGGGACTCCTGCTAAAATCGATACTATCAACGCTTCGGGCTGGGAATTAGCCGTTTCTCCATTATTTGCTTGTTGGCGATCGGCCACCACCGCCAACTCCAAAGCTACCGTATCAAACATTTGCGGTTTAATCGCCAAAAACAGCACTTCTGTAGCGGTAGCAACTTCTAGATTGCTTGCTGTTGTAGCGATTCCGTAGGTTTCCGTCAAAAATTCGCGCCGTTGGGGTTGCGGATCGCTGACCAATATTTCTGAGGGTAAATAAACTTTTTGTGCTATGAGGCGCGACAGGAGAGCTTCTCCCATTACCCCGCCGCCGATCGTACCAAATTTAATCTTAGTCATTAGTTAGTTGTTATTTGTTATTTGTTAGTTGTTATTTGTTAGTTGTTATTTGTTAGTTGTTATTTGTTAGTTGTTATTTGTTAGTTGCTAGTTGTTATTTGTTAGTTGTTAGTTGTTATATCAAATCCGGTAGAATCGAAATTACTCTAATCTCTATTCTCTCCCTCTGTGTCCTCTGTGTTCTCTGCGGTTAAAACACCTGACGGTGCAACCGGAAACGATATTAGTTGTTATTTGTTAGTTGTTAGTCAGTAATCATTAGTCATTGGCTACTTAGTTGTTAGCTAAGGTTATTAATCCGCAGTCTTGATTCCACAGCTATTAGTTGTTAACTACGGACTAAGGACTACTGACTACGGACTAAGGACTACTGACTACTGACTACTGACTACTGACTAAGGACTAATGACTACTGAGCCATTGGAGCTTGTTCTGCCGGCCAGACAGTCGGTGCAGGAGCAGCAGCAGGGCGGGGGCGTCCTTGGGCTGGGGGCACTTCGTGAACCACACCAGACTGAGTTCTCACCTGCACGCAGCTAGGCGTAAACAAGAAAATGCTTTCGCCAATTCGCTCTTGATGACCGTCAAGGGCGTAAGTACCGCCCGCCACAAAGTCTACAGCTCTTTGCGCTTGGTCTGGATCCATCACAGTCAGGTTCAAAACCACAGACTTGCGCTCTTTCAGCGCTCGAATTGCTGCCGGCATCTCTTCAAAAGTGCGCGGCTCCATTACTACTACTTCCGAAATCCCGTTCATAGCTCCAGGCATTCCAATCACGTTATTCATTACTGACCCTACTCCCCCGGTTGGTGCAACAACATCCGTACCTGTCGATCCTACTACTGACCGCTCCCGCATTCTGCGATTTTGGCGGCGTTCTTCTTCTGCTGCAGCGGCTGCAGCGGCGTTTGGTTCGGGCGGTTGGTAGACGGTTTGAAAACGATCTCCATCCGCTTCGTCGTATTCGTAATCGTATTCACTTTCATTGTTGAAGCCTACAAAATCTCGTAGCTTAGAAAAAATGCTCACTCTTTAAGCTCCTTCACGACTGTACTGCCCCGACTATACTCGCGTTGCGGGTTAGCCGCGGGTCGCTAACTACTCTATTTTTAACCCAAGTTGTCCTCTCTTCTAGAGCCAAACAAGCTTGTTCCTAGCCGTATCATAGTAGCACCTGCTTGAATTGCCAAATGATAATCTCCCGACATCCCCATCGAGAGCTGCTGCATTTGGATGTGGGGCAAATTTTGCTGCTGGATTTTATTAGCAAGTTCGCGGGTGCTGTTAAACAATTCTAGGATTTGCGCCTCATCTAATCCTAGCGGAGGTATTGTCATCAAACCTTGAATTTTGAGATTCTGACATTTATTCAGTTCTGGGAGGTCGGCAAGCAGTTCTGGGACTGTCCAGCCGTATTTGTCGGGATCTGGCAACATTTTGACTTGCAGGCAGACTTCCTGAGAGCAGGACTGTTCGCCCGCTATGCGATCGAGCCTAGCTGCCAATTTTAAGTTATCCACAGAATGAATCCACTGGAAATGCTCTAGGGCTTTGGCTGCTTTGTTGGCTTGCAAGTGCCCGATGAGGTGCCAGTTGATGTCGGGCAAATCTTGCAGTTGGTTTTGTTTTTCGACAGTCTCTTGAACCTTGCTCTCCCCAAAATCTCGGATGCCCGCGCCGTATGCTTCGCGGATAGCATCAGTCGATACCTGTTTGGTAACGGCAATTAACCGCACTGATTCGGGCAAGTGTTGGCGAATGCTGTTAATTCGAGAGGTAATGCTCATAGTTGCTCAATGCTCGGAAGTGGAGGGAAGGAAAGTTAGGAACGAAAATTTAATCAGTAGGGCGTGCTGAATTAATTACACTTGCATATCGCCCCAGGGCCGAATCAGCGTCAAGAGTCTTTTTGTAATTAATGATGCCCGGTTACTTAATTTCAACATCTGCTACACTTCTGTGTTTCCAGAGGCGGCGAGGTAAAGAGAGGCAGAGCCTCGGGATCTGCATTACCAGGCAGAGCCTGGTAACGAGGAATTCCCAATTACGAAATTCCCAATTACCAATGACTAATGACCAATGACCAATGACAGATTTTCGCTATTGAAATGTACGCTGGTGAATGGCTTGCAATTGGTCGTAATCTTTGTATTGCCCGTTGCGGCGGAGGGCTCGCAGGCGAATTTCTACCATCAGGCGAGCGTCGGAGCGGCTGATGGGTTCAAATCTCAGGCCGCCTGGGCCGTTTGTCACTAAGAAGAATAGGCGTTGGGCGTATAGTGTGGTGAATAATTCTTGGCTGTCTTCAACCTGGGATACCCTGAAGAGGAGGCCGAAGTTTGGATGGTTCAGGTAGGTTTCTGTAGTCATTTATGCTCACAGTCGATCGATTTTAGTTTAAAGATTTAGATTTTAGATTTAAGTTTCGCTGGCGAATCACGGGAGGGGGTTGTTTTCTGGCGGGGTACAAAGGGCGATCGCGCCATGCGGTGCAGTAGTCTCCGTCGTGGCTGAGGCTCGTGCTGCTGCTGTTCCGTGCAGTTGCACGTTTGGAGCATCGCGATCGTCCCGCCGAACTTCCACATCTGCATATCGTATTCCCCCCATCCGGTGCCTAGAGCTTTGATAACAGCGTCCTTGGCGGCCCAGCAGCTAGCTGGTTGCAGGAAACTCGATTCATTTTACCTTTAATGCTGCTGTGTTGAGAATTTTATTGCCCGCAATCCCTGCGTTCGGCGGGCGTGTAAACTTTTTCGAGGAAGCGCGATCGCCAAACCGGTCTAATGTGGTGTCAACTACCGATCAATCAATCACTCAATCACTCAATCCCAAATCAATCAATCAATCAATCCCCAAATCTAAAATCTAAAACTTGTTCTCTCGCGAAGTCGAAGAATCTAAAATCTAAAATCCTAACTGTCCCAACCCCAAACCAAGCGGGCGCTCCAGAGAAGGATCAAGCAACCGAGGGCGATCCAGTCTCGGATTTTGAAGTGCAACTGATGCCATTCTACACGGTGTCGATCGGGGCTGGTGAAGCCTCGAACAGTCATGGCGCTGGCTATTTGTTCGGCTCGCAACAGCAAGTTTTCTAACAGTCGCTCGGCGATGAGCAGCCAAACTTGAGCGGCGCGGCGAAATCCGAGTTTTTTCCAGTTTATGGCTCTGGTGCTGACCGATCGCACTAAATTTTGTATTTCTTCCAATACTAGGGGAATGAAGCGCAAAGATAATGTTAATGTTAGCGCTATTTCGGTGACAGGCCAGTGCAAGCGGCGCAGCGGGCTCATTAAATTTTCAATGGCGCAGGTGATTTCTTCGCTGGCTGTGGTGAGTAGATAGAGGTTGGTGCTGTAAATTACTGTGAAAAATAAGGTGCTGACGTTGATAGCTAAATCTATGGATTTGCGTGTGATTGTTATCGGGCCGCCTTTAAATAAAACGTAACGGTAGTTTGTGGGTTGGGGGAGTTTCGTTTGCGGTTGAGATTTGGAATTTTGGGTTGGGGAGTTTGAGCCTAAATCAAAAGGTTTGTACCAGGCTTTCGGCTCTGGAGGGGGTGGAAGGGTTGCGGGCTGTTGGGAAAAGGTTAATTCGTCGGCGGGGATGCGGGGCTGGTGTTCTGAGGGGAGTGCATCGGGGGCGATCGCGCTGAGGCAAAATACTAAAAGGCAGAATAGCAGCAGCAGTCCCATTTGCTGTTTCCACACGCGCAGGGGAATGGCTGCGGTTAGTGTCAGTACGATTAACATTGCTACTAGCATCAACCTCCAAGCGGGGTTGGCGAGTATGGGCGCGATCAGGAATGTCATCAACCAGGCTAGTTTGACGCGGGAGTCTACGCGGTGCAGCCAGGTTACGGGTTGTTCTAGGTAAAGTCCTATCGGGAGCGATCGAAGTAAATCCATGTTGCGATTTTAGATTTTAGATTTTAGATTTTTAAGAATATGAATTGATTGAACCGCGAAGACGCGAAGGACGCGAAGGAGGAGAAAAGAAGGAGGAGAAAAGAAGGAGAAAAACATAAAAAAACGCAACTTAATTATATCATTAAACTGCGTTTTTTTTAATCTAAATTCTCAAATTACTTGACTCGGAGTGCTCTGTTTGTTGTGCTGACTTCGGTGGCTCGAACTTTTTTGCCTCTCCATAGCAGCCGCATTGGTGTGCCGGTAAAGCCTAGGTGTTTGCGGAATTGGCTTTCCATGTAACGGCGGTAGTTTTCGGTGAACCGTTTGGGATCGTTGACAAACAATGCAATTGTTGGTGGCTGCGATCGCACTTGGGTTCCGTAATAGATTTTACCTTGTTTTCCTTGGCGGGTAACTGGCGCTGAGTGCCAGCTTGTGGCTTCTTCTATGACTTCGTTAATCACGGCGGTTGGGACGCGACGCTTGTGTTCGTCGGAGGCTTTGTCTACTAATTCAATGATTTTTTCAACTCGCTGTCCGCTCATGGCGCTGACGAAAATCATTTCTGCCCAGTCGAGGAAATAAAGTCTGCTTCTTACTTCTTTTTCGTACTCGTAGATGGTGTCGTTGTCCTTTTCTATGGCATCCCATTTGTTGATGACCATGATGCAGGCTCGACCTTCTTGGCTGATGCGATCGGCTAATTTTTGGTCTTGATCCGTAACGCCATCAATTGCGTCAATTACTAGCAGTATAACGTCGGCGCGGCGGATGGCTTTGAAGGCGCGGTTGATGCCGAAGAATTCTGCACCGTATTCGACGTTTTTCTTTTTGCGAATTCCGGCGGTGTCGATCAGGCGGTAGGTTTGACCGTTGCGTTGTACTATGGTGTCGATCGCGTCGCGGGTTGTGCCGGAAATTGGGCTGACTATGGCGCGGTTTTCTCCGAGAAATGCGTTTAGCAAGCTCGATTTTCCGACGTTGGGACGACCGATAATTGCTACTTTAATTTCATCTACTTCTGGCTCTATTTCTGTGGGAAGGTGAGTCATTAGTTCGTCTAGCAATTCGCCGGTGCCGTTACCGTGAATCCCGGAAATTGGGAAAGGTTCTCCCAGTCCCAATGTCCAAAAGTCTGCTGCTTGTGTGAGTCCGGTATTTTCCGATTCGCACTTGTTGACGGCTAGAATGATGGGGACTTTTTGCAGGCGCAGCCAAGATGCGATGGATTCGTCGCCGCCTGTGAGTCCGGTTTTTCCGTCTACTACGAAAATGGCTGCGCTGGCTTCTGCAAGGGCCGCCAGTGCTTGTTCCCGGATTAATGGCAGAAATTCGGTTTCGTCGTCGAATACTAGCCCGCCTGTGTCTACGATTTGATATTCGCGATCGCCCCAGTATGCTGGTCTGTAGGTGCGATCGCGCGTGATTCCCGGTTCGTCGTGGACGATTGCGTCTTGGCTGTTGGCTAAACGGTTGACGATCGTCGATTTGCCTACATTGGGGCGTCCAATAATAGCAACTATAGGTAGAGGCATAAATGTAGCAGCAATTATGCTGCGCCGTAATTTTGAGCTTTAGTCTCTGATTATAAGGGAATCTGACTGAAATGGACAGACTTATTTCTCTCTTGGGGTTAGCGGTTTTTGTCGCTTTGTCCTAGGCGTTTTCAGTTTCTCGGCGCGCTGTTAAGTGGCTTCCCGTATTTTGGGGAATTGCTTGGCAGCTAATTTGGACAATTTTGATTCTCAAAACTGCTCGTGGTTTGGCGCTATTTAAATTTTTAGGAGATTTAGTTACCCAGTTTCTAATTTTTTTATATAGCGGAGAAAAGTTTTTATATGGAGAAAAATTGATGGAGCGTTTTATCGCTTTTGCAGTGTTGCCGACTCTCATTGTTTTCTCTTCGTTTATCACCATAAACGATTTCTGAACGATCGGCAATTATTCCGATTTATGCTTTGTGCAGTTTTTCTAATATTGGTTTCATCGGGATTCAAATTTGGGGGATTGGTGCGATCGCACTATCGCATCAGGGCGATTTTGCTCGGTTGGGCCCGATCTCCAATCCTCTCTTCATCAACATAGTAAATTCAATGTTGACTGTTAACATCACCAGGAGTGCAACCGGAATTGATATGAGGGCGATGATTGCTGGTTCTGTGGCTTGTTTTATGACTGCTTCCATTGCGGGAATGCTGCTGTTAAATTTTTGAGTTTTGTCAGATGATTGGGGCGGACTCTACTCGCCAGGTTCTTAAATAAAAGTTAAAATTTAAGGCTTGATAGTTAAAATATGATATCACTTTGAAGGTTAGGGAAGCACAATATCTAATTTGAGCGATCGGCTATTATTGAAAATAAGCAGGAGTTTAGTTTGTCACAACAGTATATAGAAACTGGAAACTAAATTCTTCTCAAAGTCAAATAAATAGGTGGTGTACGATGGCTGTTCTGCAACTAGAAGACGGTACGACATACAGCGATATTTGCGCGATCGCCAGCCAACTGGCTATTTTAAATATTGAGGTCGATCGCCTGCTAACGAAAAAAAATCCTGCGGTTCAAGAAATTCTCATCCAAGACATTCTCAGCCTCACAGAAAAACAGCAGATTCTCTCAGCATTTAACAACAAGTTTGAACAGTTAAAGCGTACAAGCGGATGTCAGTGGTGCGACTTAAAAGTGCTGCATCCCGGTTCGCCGCAAATTTACCCACTCATGACTCAAAGCGATCGCACTCACACCCACGCAGATGCAGAAGTTCTTCATGTGTTAGCTGGCGAATGTGTTTTTGGATTTGTGTATCCTAACGGCTCTCAGGTACAATTAATGTTACAAGCTGAAGAATACATAAAAGTGCCACCCAATACCGAACATTGGTTTTATTTAACTCCGTTGCTTTACTTGAAAGCCGTGCAGTATTACACCACTGCTCAAGGTTGGGTTCCTCAGTATACTAACAGGAAACTCAAAATTAGAAATTAAATCAGATATCTGACGGCGATTGAAATCGCTGCTATACAAACTATGTCCGAGCAGAGAGGGACTAAGAAATTAAGGATTAAATGCTGTCTGCAGCAGTTAGAGCGAAAGATGATATCAAATCCGTTAGTATCGGAATAGTAAATTAACAGTTAACAGTTAACAGTTAACAGTTAACATCATGAGGAGTGCAACCGGAATTGATATGAGGTATCGATGGAGCCATCAATCTCAAATTTCAAATCGACTAACTTTTAACCTTTTTGAAAAAGGCTATAATTTAGTGGTTGTGGTGATTTCAATTTCTTCGCAGCGCTGTAATAACGCTTCTATTTCCTGAGCGAGCAAAATTACTTCCGGCCAAGAAGAACCGTTGATTAAATCTTGGGCGTGAGCTAATTTGTTTCTCAATGCTTCTGCTGACTTTAAAAAACGCTCTCCGTAACGCTTGGATTTGAGCCCCAGCCGATCGATTATTTCGGCATTCGTCAGGATTAAATCTCGCTTGTCGCAGAATTGCAGGTAATCGATTAAGTCAATTGCTTCATTTCGCGATCGCCCTAATCCCCAAAGATGTTTGGCCGCTAAAATACGATCGCCCTTAAGCGAATTTTGCCACGAATCTTGGGGAAAATAGATCCGCACAATCCGCAATAAATTCATTTCTAGCAGCGTCACCAACCCAAACAGCAACATCCGCACCGGTGCTTTTTGCAAATCGCCACAGGTGACAATCCCGTTGATGCGGTTGCTTTCCAATACAAACAATCTCGGTTTTTCTCGCAGTAGCGGCAACAATTCCATCAGCGGAGTCGCGGCGGCGATTAATTCACAGGGGTGAAAAATTTGCTGGTAGTCGCTACATTTACCTGTGATTAAGTGCGATCGTTCTATATAACCGCAAACAGTGCCGTTTTCTTCGATCCCCAGCACGTCAAAATCCCTGGCCTCCATCCACGATCGCAATTTGGCTGCATCTTCGTCAGCGGGGACAGATTTTAGCGGTTCCGCCAGGTATTTAACAGTAATACTGTCTTTGAATAAATCCCGCAAGTCGGCGGAACTTGATTTTAAATGTTTCATCTATTTTAAATTGCACAAATAATTATCATTGTCGATCGCATCCTCAATCGGGAAAATTCCGTCTTTCAACTAATTTATTTATTTGCTAATTCCGGGCAATAATGGTTAGCTGCAAGAGTGGTAATAATATCGGCATCAGCCAGAAAACTTTCTTTGACATTTGGATTTTCGATGCTGAGAGATTGTCCGATCGCCTTTAATTTAACTTCCGCCAAAGAAAGTCCCGATTTTGCATCCGCACACATTTTTTTAGCTGCGGCAATTTTTCTACCGGGGGTTCTTTGGATTGCTTGCAGTAAATTGCCGGTTGCTTCTGGAGAGTAGCTTTTTGCTAAGCGTTTGTAGTCTTCAATAAATTTCCCATCGTTTCCTATAAGTTGAATAGATTCTTCAGGCGAACACAACAGATTTAAGTTAATCACTTCTCCCGCTGAGTTAACCAAAAAACATCCTTCGTGTTCTTGGGCGATCGCGCTTTTGTCGCTAGGTATAAATTGTATAATAACGGCGCACATCACAGCAGTTAAGCGCCAGTAATTTAGCATAGCATTCACCTTATTTAGTTGGAATTTTAAACAGCTTAAGGACTCGCATTCCTTACTACAAACCTAAATTCAGTTTGTAGTGAGGACGACCGTCCACAAAACCGCCCGGACTCGCATTCCTTACTACAAACCGAATTGTCGATATCAAACAAGCATTTCGTTATTTAGGGAACTTTTCATTAACAGCAAACATCCCCCTTCACTGAGCGGCGAATGTATGGAACCGGGAACCGAACGAATGTAATCGCCTTGATGACAAACTTCCCCTTCTACAATTAAATCTCCTTCTAATACAAAGACTTCTTCCGATGCCGCGTGTCGGTGCAGGGGAAAACTTACTCCCGGTTCCAGTCGCATCAAGCAGGTGATTTCGCGCTTTTTCTTATCAAAAGAAAGCTTGCCGATCCAAACTCCGGGAACTCCATAAGGTTTCCATTTGACATCGCCCGATCGCACAATTAAAGAGCGAGTATTATTCTCAGTTTTCTCGGTAACAATTGGCGGTAAATTGACTAATTCTGCCGGAGTAGGCGGCAGTTCGGCTATACGCTGCAATAGGCGGTTTTTTAGGTCGGGGGCGACGGGAACTGGAGGGGCTGTGTAGGCGATCGCAGAAATTGCTGATTCCAAGGCCACCCGTTCGCTTTCCAGTTCTGGCGATTTCTGCAATTTCTCTGCAAGTGCGCGACTTTCTGACTCGTCGAGCGTATCGAGAACTTGAAAAACTGCAAGCATATTAAACTCCTCATCCGGCATCATTTCCATTTTAGATTTTAGATTTTAGATTTGGGATTTTAGAGTATTTTTTTCGCACTAAATATCGAAAATTCGAGATGCCATAATTTTCGATTGAGGTTAGACAATTTAACTTGTGTTTTTGTGACAACCTAAATTTCTTCACTCAAAGCTTGACGCAATTTAGAAAGACCCAAACGAATTCTGGTTTTGATTGTACCTGTCGGAATACCAATTTTAGTCGCGATTGCCGCACAAGTCAGCCCTTGGTAGTAGGCGAGTTCGATCGCAATTCGCTGTTCTGCTGGCAACTTTTCTAGCGCTGCTTTGACTCGTTCCCTGCGTTCTTCGATTATTGCATCTTCCATCGGTTCTGGAAGGCTCGAAGAAGGAATTTTCGCATCTTCCAGACAAGCTTCGGCCGCCCGGACTGTTCGCTGCAAAACTCGGAGTCTATCGAGGGAACGACTGCGGGTAAGCATGAACAACCACGTATCCGCTCGACTGCGAGAAGGATCGTAAGTTGCTGCTTTTTGCCAAATTTGGGAAAAAACATCTAGTACCACTTCTTCCGCTTCTTCTACCGAACCCAGGATTTTGTAAGCTAGTGCATAACTTTGGCGACCGTAGCGATCGTAAAGTTGAGCTAGTGCCGTTTGGTCTTTCCGGGCAATCTGCACTAAAAGCAGCGATTCATCCCTGGGCTTCTGGCCTGTCATCTCAGTGTACCTAAAAAAAATTGTTTTGAGTGCACAGATCCAAAATTAAATATTTGGCGTATATCACTATAGAACATAATTGTAAGTCAATTGGGGATGCGATCGTAAGTAGGCCTTGACGGGCCAATTTTGTCATGCTTTAAATTATCACGCTCCCGATTTATCTTGCACTTTTGTCACCTTTTTTGTTAACTTTTCAAACCTAGCAATACGTTCTATGCAAAATGAAGAAATAGCTTTATCTCAAATGTCGAAAACTCGCCATAATTATAATTTGCGATCGCGCCGCGCTGCGCTTGCAGGTGGTGCTATTGCCGGGTTAGCTGGCGCTTTGGGCATTTCGCTGCTTGGGGAAAAGGCGATCGCCGCCACTCCCGATGACAACAAAAATGATGCTGCTATTCTCAACAATGCACTTTTTTACGAACATCAGGCAATTTGGGCCTACACTTTTGCAGCAGGGAAGCTCACAAATACTGATGTTGGCAAAGCAGTCTTAGCCCTAGCACTCCGCAATCAAAACGACCACAAAGAGCACCGAGATCTTCTCGCTTCTGCGGTGAAAAGTTTGGGCGCAAATCCCGTTACAGCCAAGTCGAGTTACGACCTTTCATCATACATCAATAAGAAGGAGGGAAATATAGATTCTGATGTAAATATTGCTAAATTAGCCCTGGCTTTAGAGACCGATGCTGCGATCGCCTACACTGTGGAAGCTGCCAAGTTAAAGACTCCGGGTTTGATTACTGCAGGAGCTAGCATCGGCATGGCAGAAGCCGCCCACGCTGCAGCTATTCGCGCTACTTTCAAGGCTTTGGGCATGAATCTTGAAATTGTACCTGCTGCTTTTGTTAGTAGCAACAACCGCAACAGTTGGGTGCTGACGGTTTAGTTTTTAATACTTAATATTTCTGCACAGATCCAAAATTGCCAAACCTTCGTATACTAACTCGTATACTGATAGCAGAATAATCGGCAACAGCACCAAAGCCCCACAGGTTGAAAGGTTGAAACCTTTTGCTAAAAAAATACAACCCGCCAACGCGGGTTATTTGCCATTGATTTGTCCAAAAATCCCATTGAAATAAAGGTGCTAACTGTGAAGCTAACAAAAAAGTTTCGTAAAACCATACTAGCTATTGAATTAGCTCTAATTGTTGTATTAACTCCAGGGATAATTGCCGCTTCCGACCACGACGACGGCGAAGTCGATATCAAAGGTCGAACTGTTAATTTAACAGACCTGTACGTATATCGCGAAAAAGACCAAAATTCCAGTGCTGCGGACGGGGATTTAATATTGACAATGAATTCAAATCCTAGGTCTGTAGCGCGCTATCAATATTATTTCAGCACTACAGCCCTCTACCAATTTAACATCTCGCAGGTAGGTGATGTTAATTCTACACCTACTGGACGCGCCGATACCATCTTGCGATTTGCCTTCAGTCCGCCTAACAATCAAGGTATGCAAGCGGTAGCTATAACTGTAATTCGCGGTGGCTCCGAGACAACTACTAAGACTACAGTTAATGGCGGACTAATTGCCACAACTCCGCTGAATTCTAATGCTGTTTTGAATACAGTACCTGTGAACGGTTCTAACTTGACTGTATTTGCAGGTTTGCGGGAAGATCCGTTTTTCTTTGATGTAGAACAATTTTTCCGAGTCCGCGCTGGGGCTTTGGGCACGGGGGCGAAAGTAGGTTTCAATCCACCGAATCAAGCGATCGACTTTACAAAAGGTTACAACGTCAATACAATTACCGTCCGCGTTCCGAAAGCGTTTTTGCAAGCAGGAACTGGGGCGAATACTTTTGATGTTTGGTCAACAATTTCGATCCGGGATGGAGTTGGCGGTTTCAAACAATTCGAGCGCTTGGCGAGACCTGCAATTAACGAGGGTTTGGTAGTTACTCCCGCGTTTATGGAGGCATTTAATAGTATTTCTCCGAAATTGGATTTGAGCGCTGCTGCTGCTCCGGTGCGGCAGGAAGCTGTTGCTACTCTGAATGCTGTGGATCTTTTGGATGGTAGCGATAATGTCGATCCAAATGCGATCGCCCAAGCTTTCTTACCCGATGTCATGCGGATCGATACCACAAAACCCAGCGGCTACGGTAGTGCGACAAATGCTCAAGGAAGTTTGATCGGAGGTCGTATGCTGATGGACGATGTTATCGATATCACTCTGGGAGCTTTGGTGGGTTCTCCGGTTGGCGATAATGTTTCATATAACGGAACTCCCGGAAACGCGGCTCAGGGACACAAGCCGTTAGAACCGAATTTTCCTTATTTGGCTTTGCCGAATTAGTTATTGGTTATTGGTTATTGGTTATTGGTTATTGGTTATTGGTTATTGGTTATTAGTAATTGGTTATTAGTTATTAGTTATTAGTAATTGGTAATTAGTGATTGGTGATTGGTGATTGGTGATTGGTGATTGCTTGTTGGCTAATGACATATAGCGGTTCGCTCGTGTGGTGAGGATAGCCCTATGCCCAGCCTTCTACTTCGCGAGCGGGCAAGATGCCCAATCCCTCCGCTTCGCTCCGCCCAATCCCTCCGCTTCGCTCCGCCCTAGGGTGCCTCATCTTTTTGAGAAATGACTATCTAAAATACTTTTTTTTACCGCCGATGAACGCTGATTAACGGGGATGTATGAAAACTAAAACAGGACAAGTAATAAAATCTGATGTTTTTTGGTGGTGGTTATTGATAGCAGTTCCTGTTGTGGGTATTGCTGTTATTAACATTCCCCCAAATCTGCGTTTTATTTCTGATTTGTTTGCGGAGAAAACTCCGGCTAATCTTGATGCAAATTACCGCTACCATTTTTTTGAAGCTCTGAGAAATAATCCTAATCAAAAGGAAGCTATTCAGCAAGAAATTGCTTTTTACCAGCAGCGATTGGCTGTAGATTCCCGCAGCGGTTTGAATCGGGCTGCGTTGGCGGGAGTTTATCTGAAAATGGCTCGCGCAACTGGGGAGGGTGGTTGGTTTTTATTGGCGGAACAGGCGGCCGAAAGGTCGATCGCCGATTTGCCTTTTGACAACAAAGGTGCGCTGTTGGTTTTAGCTCGAATTGCTGAAGCGAGACACGATTTTGCTAGTGCTTTGCGCTTGGCTAAACAGGTGGGTTTTAATAATGAAGATGCGATCGCCCTTTCGGTTACATCTAACTTGGCGATGGGAAAAATTAGTGAGGCAAACACAGCCGCAGAAACCTTAGTTAATCGGATTCCTAACTTAGGTTCTCTCACATTAAGAGCGTTAGTGAGAGAGGCGCAGGGCCGAGATGCTGAAGTTTTGCAGGATTACCGACAAGCAATGGTGGCGGAGGAACCCGGAGAGATTGCGGGATCGGCGCGGGCCCGATCGCTCTTAGGTCGCTTTTACGCCCGCCGCGGCCAGTTTGTGCAGGCGAAAGCGCTATTTTTGGAATCGCTGCGGTTGGTGCCTCGAAACCCGCTGGCGCTGATTTATTTGGCGGATTTGGAAACCAACCAGGGCAATTATCGGGAAGCGGAGGCTAGTTACAGTAAGGTTTCTGCCTATGCTGGGGGTGCTGCGACGGTGTACGATCGCCTTGTGGATCGCGGTATGGCGAGGGTGAAGGAGTTGCAGGGAGATGCGATATCCTCCAAGCGACTGCGCGACAAAGCAGAAGCGGGGCTGCGACAGGAACAGGCTTCTGGAGCTCGCGGTTTCGGACACCGGCGCGATTTGGCGAGTTTGCTGTTGGAAAAAGGTCGATCGCAGGATGTCGCCGAAGCGCTGCTGTTAATGCAGGATGAGGTAAAAATCCGCAGGGATGCTGTGACGTTGGATATTTACGCCAAGGCACTTTCTAGCACTGGGGAATGGCAAAAAGCCGATCGGGTGATGGCCGAAATAATGCGATCGGGCATTCGCGATGCGGGTATCTTTTACCGGGCTGGTGCGATCGCCCGCACATTAGGAAAAGATGCTGAATCTCGCGCTTATTTTCAAAAGGCTAAAGAAACAGATCCGAGTTTTGACGGGCGTGAGGGCAAAACATTAGGTTTAGGAAGTTTTGAATTTTAACTAATAACGAGTACCTACTACAAAATCTCAAGCTATTAGTCAGGGAATAAATCCCCCGATCGCCTCCTAAAAAACCCACAATATTTCACAAAATCAACTTGTTTTAAAATTTAAAAATATGCCCAAAAAGTTACGTAAATCCTACAAATACCTCATTCTTTTATCCCTCACCCTATTACTATTTCTCACAACCTCAACCAAACCAGTTTACTCGCACTGGTCAGACTTATCCGTCGCAGAAATAATCGTCAACGATTTCCAAACCGAAGTAACATTAACCTTTCCAACCGGCTTAACAAAATTCGCCGACGACAATCGAGACGGCCAGCTACAAGCAGCCGAAGTTCGCAGCCACAAAAAAGAGCTAGAAAAGTTTTTAAGCCAACAAATTCGCATCACCAACAGCAGCAAACTTCAAGGTTTATTAACAGTAAATCCGCTAGAATTAGCCAGTAAAACCGCCCATTTAATCCAGCAAACCAATACCCACAGCACCTTAATCTTAAACTACACTTGGCCCGCTTCTAGTGGAATTTCCAAACACGAAAAATTGCGGATTAACTACAATCTATTTTTACCCGGAGTGGCTACAGCTAGCTGTCAAGCTACCATCGTGGAAGCCGGTGCTGTCAAAAGCTTTGTATTTACAGCCCAAAACCGGGAGTTTTTGTTAACAGGAAATGAATCTATCTGGGATACAGGTTGGAGTTTGCTGCTAGCCGTAGCCGGAGCATTTGTCTGGGGATGCGTGCACGCCATGTCGCCCGGACATGGAAAAACCATAGTCGGCGCTTATTTGGTAGGTTCGCGGGCCACTCCGATGCACGCCTTATTTTTAGCAGCAACAACCACAATAACTCACACTGCGGGGGTGTTTGCAGTCGGCGGAATTACTCTTTTCGCTTCCAACTTAATCGAACCAGAAAAACTCGATCCTTGGCTGAGTTTAATCTCAGGCTTATTAGTAGCAGTCATCGGCTTTAAGTTACTTTCCGAAAGAATCAAAACAAGGTTAGTAACGAGGACGACAGTCCGCAAACAATCAAAAAATCAAATTCTTACCACGATCGGCTTAAATAACTTCCTAGAAAAAATCAGGTTCGTAGTGAGGAGTTTAGTTCGCAAAAAAACCAGGAATGTCGTCCTGAATACGAACCTTGAAGAACCAGTAAATCTGCTAAATAGAGGAACTTGGGAAAGAGAATTTAAGCCAGTCAAACCAGATATATCTCAGCACTACCACCATCACGGAGACGGCCGCTTGCACTCGCATTTGCCCCCCGGTGCTGACGGCGATCCAATTACTTGGAAAAGCTTATTATTGTTGGGAATTTCGGGGGGATTGTTGCCTTGTCCTTCTGCTTTGGTGATGCTGTTGAGCGCGTCTGCTTTGGGGAATGTAGGTTTGGGAATGGGGCTAGTGGTAGCTTTTAGTTTGGGATTGGCTTTGGTGCTGAGCGCGATCGGATTAATCTTAGTTTATGCGAAACGGAATTTTGATAAGCTACCAAAACAGATAACAGCCGTGAAGTTTCTGCCGGCTTTGAGCGCGATGTTAGTAATGTTTTTGGGATTGGGAATTTCGGGACAAGCAATGTGGAAAATATGGGCGGCGAATCAATGGGTAGCTGGCGGATAATACAATTTTAGATCCTAGGTTGCGTCAGTTGTGATGATGTTGCGATCTGATGTTCTGTCGATTACCATAACAAGGTGCGCGCGTGCGGACAATATCGCGCAATAGGTGGCGGACTGAAGTCCGCACTACGAACCTATTTTATCGTTGTCAATCTACCAGACGCGATATGAATAATCAAAAATCTCTCTGCTGATTCATATCGTTTCCGGTTGCATCGGAATGATGTTAACAGTCAACAGTCAACAGTCAACAGTCAACAGTCAACAGTGAATTTACTATTCCGGTGCAACCGGAATTGATATGACTTGACAAACTAATATTAGTTCCAACCCTACAAAGTCGCGAGATTGAACTAATTTGGCAGAGATTCCTCACCCAGAACAGCATTGAAATGGGTGGGAATTTCCCACCCATTCAAGATTCAGGTCGCAGTATGTTTATTAATAATTTTGGCTAAATCCGGTATGCCATTTTCTACGTAAGTTTTAGCTGATGGGCGGAGTTTGGCATAGGCACCTTTAACCACTGCTCTTGTGCTGTTATCGGCTTTTTTATCACTGATTTGGAGCAATTGGTTTGCTACTTCAGCTTTTCTTTCAGCAAAATATTCGACAGGGTTGCCATTGTTTACAGCTTCAGTCCACATGGGGTCGAGTGCGATCGAGATTTCTGGCAGAATTTGATCGACGACTTGAGCGCAATAGTCAGCCCGTATCCCTTTGACAGTAGAGTAGGCGGCTTTCAGAGCCAAACCCCCCAACCCCGGCGCTGCTGCAACTTGTTTTTCTATCAACTGTACGCAGTCATCAACAAAATTGTCTCTGTTGTTTTCATTCAATAAAATATCGCTAAGTGCCATTTTTGCTCTCCTTGATTTAACAGTGAATGTGTTTATTAGCTTCCAGTTCCTTCAGAAAATTATATATCTATTTCGCTCCTTTACTGAAGTTTGCACAAGCATTTTAAGCCTTGAGTGTTGATAACTGGCAACCTAATGTAAGATTTGTCTGAGGTTGTGGGAATTAAGATGCGATCGGCTATTCCTGATTTACCTACTGTTCGATCGCTGGAAACGAAAATCCTGATTAATTGATAATCAGGACTGAAGTCTGAAGGATGAAACCTCTAAATTGTCAAGACTAAAATACAAAACAGAACAGCTTGCAAAAAATATGAGAGAGAGGCTGTGCCTTTAGTTCGATCGCACTTGCACCTCTGATTTTTCGCCTCTGAATTAGGATTCGACGTTCTGCTGTGCGGACAAAGGTGCTCCAACCTGGGGCAGTTGTATGGTTTGTGTCGGCAGAGCGCTCGATCGCAATACAAGATTTTTCGGTAGCTTGGAGGCAGTGCCGACTCCAGCAAAAATTTGAAGCGATAAGGTTAAAGCCGCAGCTAACAACAGTTTTTCTAACATGACACTACCTCCAATATCTATGCCCCTAGGCATAATTCCTCGGACACCTATACCCTACAGAACATCTTCTACCGCAAGTGCGATCGTACCGGCACAGTTAAGTGACACGTATCACCACTGAGTAGGGGGTGAGACCAAGAAGGGGTGAGAAGCGCTTCGACTTCGCTCCGAGGGTAAAGAGGTGGAGATGGGGAAAGTAGGGAAAATCTTCACGCTTGAGCTTTACGGTCAACATCCACCCGTTAAATCCTTTAAATCCGTTCAATCCAGGACACTAATCCGCTGCCGAACTTGTTTCCAAATAGATAATTGGTCTAGAGAAAGAAGCCGTTGAGTGTCTCACAAAGGTAGAATTAGCGCGTAGAAGTTATTTGACAAAGCGGAGGTACCGACAAGATGCTTGCATACATTCTGGCGTTAGCGGTCGGTCTAGGCAGCTTCAGTATTTACATGGCGGCCTTCTTTTTTCCAGAAGTTCACCGCAAAAGTGATTTTACCTGGAGCGGGGTAGGACTTTTTTATGCGTTAATTTTATGGACTTGTGCGGGGCGAATTACTGGTGCTCTCCTGCTGGGTCAAATGGCGGGCGTAGCTATGTTGGGCTGGTTGGCTTGGGAAACCCTGACTTTACGCAGGCTGGTGACACCCGTCGCTCAGCAAACGCCGATTCCCGTGCCGGCGAATTTGGCCGGGGCCATAGGCGGGCCGCTATCGGGTTTGTTTGGTAAAAAACCAGAGCCCGCAGCGAAAAAACCTAAGTTTGTTCGATCGCCCAAACCGAAAACTGATGTAGTTCCAGCACCCGCTGTGAATCCGACTGAGGTAAAGGTAAAAGAACAACCGGCAACTCCCTCAATCGCTGAAGAAATTGCCGAAAGCGCGATCGGGCCTGACTTGACCATTCCCCAAGACAAAACACCTGCAATTGCAGAAATACCAGTATTTTCCGTGGAAACTCCTGCTGTTGAGACTTCACCAGACCCAGCAGAATCAGCCACCAGCTTCACTCCTCTACCTCTACCTATAGAATTTTCAGAAATTGCCGCCCCAGCAACTGTGGAGCCAGCAGAGCGTCAGCCAGAGCCTCAACTGCAGCCTGAAACAGACGATTTTGAGGAGATTTGGAGGGCGAAGGCTAAAGAGTCCGAGTCTGTTGTTAGTTCGACAGCCTCAACGGTGACACCAACGGCGACACCAACGGCGACACCAACGGCGACACCAACTCCAGCCAAAACAGCTAAAAAATCCGGCGGTTTCGCAAGTCTGTTCGGCAATATCAAAAATAGTCTCGGCGATATCTTGGGACGGGGTGCGAGTAAAAACAAGTCTGATAAAAATACTCCGGCGACAACAGCCAAAAAGACTCCCGATCCGATCGCGTCCGATCAAAATACTCCGGCGACAACAGCGCAAAAAACTCCCGATCCGATCGCGCCGGAACCTAAAATAACAACAATTCCTACACCGGATATCGATCGAGTTCTCGAATCTGAATTAGCCGAAGTCGCGCAAGAAGTGACCGAAACTAGCAACACAGCCGTTGACACCAGCCAAGCAGTGCCATTTCCCACCGATTTAGAAGCAATGGCCGACTTGATGGTGGCCGAAGCCGCGAGTGCTCCCAAAATAGAGGAAACTCCAATTTTAGACACAGCCTCCCCCGAAACTCAGACAGCGCCGTTGATTTCAGAAACAGCGGAGACAGCAGTGGATGAAGCGGAAACAGCCTCCGGCGTAACGGAAGCAGAAGCCCCTACTGTATCTATAGAAATGACTGTGGTGGAAGTGGCGGAGCCTGTAGAGGTAGAAATACCGGGAGAACCGGGGTTGAGCGTGCAAGTGGAAACGATTTCAGTATCAAAAATCTCGATCGAATCCACAGAAGAAAAACCATCTTCCCAGGAAGAACCACCGGAATTGATTCGCCCAAATCCCCCCGCTTCCGAGCCAGTCGAAGCTCCTAAACCGCCCGTAGAATCAAAATTTGACAATATATCCGGCGAAGATCGGCCATCATCTTAAGCCAAAAAGCCAAAGGTAGAAACCAGAATTTTTTTGATTCTGGTTTCTACTTTTTGCTTTTAAGACTTATATCATGTCCGGTCAATTACCATAGCAAAAACAGAATAGGGCATACCTCACCACGCTTGAGAACCGCTATAACACTTTGGGGAACGCAGGTTTAGCTCGGTTGCAGACTTGCATTCCACACATATCAAATTTTAGATCGGTCGATCGCTCGGACAGGAAATTATATCGTTTCCGCTGGCATCGTCAGGTGATTTAACCTTATTAGTACACAGAGTACACAGAGTCCGAGAATATATATCTGAATCATTCCGATGCTACCGGATTTGATATTACCCGCAGGTAGCAAGAAACCGGGTTTTTTCCCGAAAATATCTCGCACTCACCCCCAACTTCAGTAAAAAAGCCGATTTCTAGGAGTCAGGGTGCGATCGCGAACTGATACTATTTTTTTAAAGATGTATTGATGACTTCTTCCCTCGAACCTCGAACCTCGAACCTCGAACCTCTTCCCTCGAACCTCTTCCTCCTCCCCTGAATATTATGAAAGCAATTATGGTCGTGGGAACAACATCTCACGCAGGAAAATCTTTACTCGTTTCAGCATTGTGTCGCATCTTTTCTCGATCGGGCTGGCGGGTAACTCCGTTTAAAGGTCAGAATATGGCACTGAATTCCTATGTCACAGCCAGCGGCGGAGAGATTGGCTACGCTCAAGCAGTACAAGCTTGGGCTGCGGGCGTGGCACCTTGGGTAGAAATGAATCCGATTTTACTCAAGCCGCAAGGAGACATGACTTCTCAATTGATTGTCAAGGGCCGGGCGATCGCCAACGTGCGAGCATCTCAATATTACGAACAATATTTCGATTTAGGGTGGCAAGCGATTCGGGAATCCTTAGAATTTCTCAGACAAGAATTTGACATGGTTGTTTGTGAAGGAGCCGGCAGCCCTGCTGAGATTAATCTCAAACACCGCGATTTAACAAATATGCGAGTGGCGAAACATTTAAACGCTCGGACTTTGCTAGTCGTTGATATCGATCGCGGCGGCGCTTTCGCTCACATCATCGGTACTTTGGAATTACTCGATCCCGACGAACGGGCTTTAATTAAAGGATTCATTATTAATAAGTTCCGAGGACAAAAATCAATCTTAGATCCGGGGCTGATTTGGCTGGAAGAAAGAACGGGAATCCCGGTAGTTGGGGTGATTCCTTGGATAGACGAAGTGTTTCCCTCCGAGGATTCTCTCGATTTGCTCGATCGGCGTTCTCCCAACACTCAAACCGACCTAAATATTTCCATCATCCGCTTGCCCCGAATTTCCAATTTTACCGACTTCGACCCGCTGGAGTCGGAAACTAGCGTCACCGTCAAATACGTCAGCCCAAAAGACCAGTTAGGCCATCCAGATGCCGTGATTTTACCGGGTTCTAAAACCACAATTTCCGATTTGCAGGTGCTGCGCCAAACAGGTATGGCAAAAGCTATTCAAAATTACTTAGTAGCTGGCGGTACAGTCATGGGAGTTTGCGGCGGCTTCCAGATGCTGGGAGAAAGTATCAGCGATAAAGAAGGGCGGGAGGGACAACAGGGAGAATTTGAAGGATTGGGATTGCTGCCGTTAAAAACTGCGATCGCCCCGGACAAAATTGCCCGCCAGCGTGTCGTAACATCTAACTATCCTCAAACGGGTTTACCAGTTTCAGGTTACGAAATTCACCAAGGAAGAACGCAAATGCTACAGTCAGATTTGACTCAACCGCTATTTGACGATCCAACTTTAGGAATTGTCAACACTGCTCAATCAGTTTGGGGCACATACCTGCACGGCATCTTTGATAATGGAGCTTGGCGGCGAGCTTGGTTAAATCACCTGCGCCAGCAGCGGGGACTCCGTGCATTACCTACAGGTATTCCGAATTACCGAGAGCACCGAGAAGCTCTGTTAGAGACTTTAGCTGATACGGTGGAAAAACATTTAGATATCAAGCAAATTTTAGGTTAATTAGTTAACTGTTGACTGTTGACTGTTAACTGTTGTTTGTTAGAGTTGAGGTTAAAATTTAATGACAAAAGTTTGCTTTTTGCCGGATAATGTGACAGTAGAAGCAGAACCGGGAGAGCTTTTGCTAGATGTAGCAAAACGTGCGGGGGTTTCCATTCCTACAGGCTGTTTGATGGGTTCTTGTCACGCTTGCGAAGTAGAAATTGACGGCGGCGAGACGATTTGTGCTTGTATTTCCGGCATCCCTTCCGGGAAAAAGCAAGTAACAATTAATTTGTATGTTGACCCTGCTTGGTAATTAGGCAGTTGGTAATTAGGCAGTTGGCAGTTGGTGGTTGGCAGTAGTCATTAGTCATTAGTCATTGGTCATTAGTCATTAGTTATTTGCTAGCAATTCCCAATTCCCAATTCCCAATTCCTAATTCCCAATTCCCAATTCCCAATTCCCAATTCCCAATTCCCACTGCAAGCAGCCAACAGTCAGTAGAAGCGGTGCATGGTGCGTGCGGGCCCTCTTAGTTGACAGGAAAGCAGCTAACAATCTCCCAGACTTTATTCCCAACATTTAATTATTTTGCCATTGTTGCTGTTTTTTTCGAGCAGATTGCAGCCATTTTTGAGATTCGGGATAAACAGTTGTTCCGGGTTTGACAGATTCTAATTGATTGATAATTTGTTGCAACTGGCCCAGAGAGTTACCGGAATTTTGACTGGGAGAATTCACATTATTTTGCAAGTTGGCAAATAAGCTTTTAGCTTCTTGCAAAGCTTTTGCAGACTCTTTTTCTGATTGCAATCTAATCTGAGAAATCCCTAAATTCTTCTGATATTCCGCCAGTTTGGTTTGAGCGTCGAGATAGCCCGGATTATCGACAGGAACCATTTTTAGTCGGTTAATTCCTTCTTCCCACAATCCTGCTATTTGTTCCCACTGGGCGGCTGGATGCGGCGGTTTTTGGGAAGCGACGGCGGCGGAAAGAGCAAATTCTTTGGCTGCTTCGATTAAGTTGTCGGCGCGCGCGGAACCGGTGGCGATTCCTCCCATTGCTTGAAAGTCTCTTTCTGCTGCTTGGAGTTTTTGCTTAGCCGTTTTTCCGGCGAGGGTGTCGGCGGGAATTTGATTGAGTTGGTCGATCGCGCTTTGCCAATTTATGCTAGCTTTTTGTCTGTCTGCTGCTGTTTTTGCTTGCTGGTACTGCTGTTTTGCCGTGTTGAGACTTTCTTCGGCTCGATTTAACTCAGTAAAAGCATTTTTTTGCTGGAAAATTTGAGCATCCATCCGCCCGATATTTTTTCGGGCTGCTTGAAATTCATCCAATGTAAAGCGCCAAGTGCAGCGGAAAAAAGAGCAGTACCTCTTTGGATAATAGCCGAGAAACCACACAGGTAAAGCGTCTAGATGTTTTTGAGCTTGTTTTGCTTTAGTTTCGCCCAAGTCAAAATCTGCCGCAGCAGTCGCTTTGTTAACCAGTTGATCGGATTGTTCCACAAGGGCGATCGCCTCTCGGTAATTATAATCCATACTGATAAAACTCGGCAGCAACAATATCGGCATTGTCTTAGCCACGGGCCAGCGAATCATTGGAAAAGGCAAATTAATCAGCCAAATTATGCCCGCCCCAGCGCCCAGCAAACCGCCAGCAAAGATGATTTTATTAAATAATCCGGGCGCGCGGTTGGCTTTGACAGCAGCTTTGAGAGCTTGTTCGCTGAAGTTGGGAAATTCGTCTTTGAAGGTATCGCGAATTTCTTCTTTTGATGCGAAAGTTCCCTCTTGCGATCGCAATTTTTCCAACCGCTTGATTACTATCCCCCGGTACACTGAACCCGCTAGCACATTACCAGCCGCGCACTTGTCAACTTCCGCCCGCAAAATGTCAAAAGCTCGATCGGTAAGACGCCCCATAAAACTCACCTATTCCTTTTGATTATTCTACAATTTGTCAGCCTAAATAATTGTTAAAATATATAAATTTTACCTAAAATATCTCAATTAATTTCAGCTCAAATGCTTTAATCATCTAATTCTGTTAGGAGTTACGCACAAGACTAAAGAAACTGGGTTTTTTACCCGATTTGTAGGCTAAAACGCCTGACGGGGTGACAACCCCGTTAAAACCCATAGCTAACAAAGGTTTGACCGATTTATGGTAAAAAAAGATGGGGTCAATATCGTTAAACAACCCCATCTATAGAAAATGTTACCTCCATTTTACCAA